>JALOBY010000001.1 GCA_023228045.1 Endomicrobiales bacterium
AATATAGAAACCATCGTGGTCTTTCTGAAAATCATAAAATTAGTTACTTAAAATGGTTTTGCTACTTCAAAACTATCAAAAATAGCAACACTTTTTGAGTATTATGCCCGCAATGACAGGCTTTTTTAGTTGTCATCGCACAATGACACCAAATTGCCACTAATACCGCCATAGGCAGGTCAGCCTTCTTACAATCCGCAGTGACAAGCAAGGGTTAGGAAGAAACGCAAAATATACTTGCTACGAGTACTGTTATCTGTCAAAAATATTCGCGCCAGATGAGTCAATAGCAACTATAAGTGGTAAATCTTTAATTTCTAACTTATATATCGCCTCTGCGCCAAGTTCACTAAAAGCAACCACAGACGATGAAATTACTTTTTTACTTATCAACGCACCAACGCCGCCGGTTGCAACAAAATAAGTTGCCTTATTTTTTTTAATACTTTCTACTGCCACACTTGTGCGCGGCCCTTTGCCAATTGTGGCTATTACACCCAAGGAATGCATTGCTTGAACGAATGGGTCCATTCTGGACGATGTTGTTGGGCCGCAAGAACCTATAACCTCACCCGGCTTTGCGGGGCATGGGCCACAATAGTAAATAATTGAGCCATTAAAATTTATTGGTAACTTTTCTTTTGCGCTTAAAAGTTCAGATATTTTCTTGTGTGCCGCGTCTCGCGCAGTGTATATTATGCCGGATAATAAAACCTTACTGCCGGCACTAAGTTTTGATATTTTTTTAACTTCAGAAGTTAATATTTTTTGTGTCATAAAAGAACAGTTTTCCTTCTTAAAGAGTGGCATGAAAAGCTAATAGCGACAGGGAGTGACGCAATATGGCAAGGTGCCGTTTCAATATGCACAGCAAGAGCAGTTGTATTACCGCCAAGCCCCATTGGACCAACATTGGCTGAATTAATTTCATCTAACAATTCACTCTCTTTAATAGCATAAATTGGGTTTTTGTTTTGAGAACCTATTTGCCGCAATAATGATTTTTTTGCAAGGTATGCCACTTTTGAAAAAGTACCGCCAATGCCAATGCCAACAATTAGCGGCGGGCAAGATTTTACACCATTTTCTTTGACGGTATCAATAATATATTTTTTAACATCATCCCATGAAACCGTTGGCGCAAACATTTTAAGTGTACTTGCGTTTTCAGTGCCAGCCCCCTTAGGCAATACAATTATTGAAAGTTTATCACCTGCAACAACTTCGTAATATATAGATGCTGGTGTATTATCTTGCGTGTTTTTTCTTTCAAATGGGTCATTAACAACCGATTTGCGCAAGTAATTTTGACTATACGCCTTTGCAACTGCATTATTTATATTTTCGGTCAAAGAACCGCCAACTATTTTTATATCTTGCCCAAGAGTTACAAAAACCTCAAGCACGCCTGTGTCTTGACATAAGGCAATTTTTTCGGAATCTGCTATTTTAGAGTTTTCTAAAATTTCCGACAGAATGCCCTTAGCAGTTTCATTTGTTTCTTGTTTTTGAGCGCTAATAATAGAGCAAGAAACATCATCGCACAATGTAAAATTTGCTTGAGCGCAAAGTTCTTCAACCGCTTTTGAAATTACTGATACATTTATTTCTTTTGTCATATTTTAGATGGTTTAATGAGGCCTTTTTTCATCATTGTTTGGGTTATTGCGCGACTGCGAACAATTATATCTTTAGCTGTTGTATAAAGTTTATCTTTTGAAATTATTTTTTGTGCTACTTTTTGCTTTATTGCCTGCATTCCTACCGCTACTGCAACTTTTGGGTATATTTCCCAATTATCCATTGTTGGTAAAAGTCTATCTGGTTTTATTTTGTTATCAGGTATGCAAGCGGCAATTTCCACAGCAGCGCTAATGCACATTTCGTCGGTAATTGTTTTAGCCATAACATCAAGTGTGCCCCTAAATACCGCGGGAAAACCAAGTGAGTTGTTTACCTGGTTTGGGAAATCGCTTCTGCCGGTTGCAACAACATGGGCACCTGCCTCTATTGCCTCCCACGGCCAAATTTCGGGCACAGGGTTTGCGCAAACAAAAACAATGGCTTTTTTTGCCATTTTTATAATCCACTCTTTTTTAATTGTTCCCGGGCCAGATGCGCTAAGGGCAATTAAAACATCGGCATTTTCAAGAGCTTCGGCAATTCCACCACTAATACCTTGCGGATTTGTGTCAAGACACATCTGCCATTTTTCAGGATGGGTGTATTGCATATCACTTCTTTTTTTGTTGAGTATGCCTTTGTGGTCAACCATAATAATGTTTGCGGGATTTGCTCCATACATCATTATAAGGCGGGCAATGTTGATGTTTGCAGCCCCTGCTCCCACAAGTGTTATTTTTACCTTACCAATTTTTTTGCCAACAATTTTCAAGGCATTTATTAGGCCTGAAAGAGTTACAAGGGCGGTGCCCTGCTGATCGTCGTGCCAAACCGGTATGCGGCACTCTTTTCTAAGTGTTGAAAGTATTGGGAAACATTTTGGCTGTTCAATATCTTCAAGGTTTATACCACCAAATGACGGCTGAATAAGCTTTACTGTTTCAATTATTTTGTTTTTATCTTTTGTATCAAGGCAAATAGGAAAAGCATCAACACCACCTAAATATTTAAACAACAAAGCTTTGCCTTCCATTACTGGCAGGCCTGCCTCGGGCCCTATATCACCTAAACCAAGCACTCTGGTGCAATCACTAACCACAGCAACGTTGTTCCACTTATTTGTGTAATCATAAACCAGTTCAGGTTTATCAAAAATGTTTTTACAAACCTTTGCAACACCAGGTGTATACCATAGGGCAAAATCGGTGTAGTCCTTTATTCTGCACTTTGGAACTACCTCCATTTTTCCTCTATAAAAAGGGTGCAGCTTTTCTGAACGGATTGATGGTTTTTGCGCTGCGGCAAGCAATTTCTTTACCGATTTCATTGCATTTTCTCCAAAAGATATTTCTATATTTCTCGGCTATTATAACAAAATGACCGCAATAAAAAAAGAAGCCCGCATTATCGCGGGCTTCTTTTAATTCACTTATTGACTAACTTTACAGCTACTGTTTAAAACTTTACAGCACCTGCCCCGTGGCATCATCAGTCCAAGTATATGTACCGTTTGTGTCACACCTTACAGTGTAGGAATAGCCAGGACCTTTCATATAACCAGTACCAGTGCCATCAGAGTTATACTGCATATGATATGACCAGCTGAAGTAATTGCAATCAATGCTTCCACCTGTATATTTCCAATAGAAATAGCCATATCCATAACTTGTTGTTGGAGATATTACAAGATTTTTAATTGTACTTGTGAAGATTTGAGTAGCACCATCATTATAATTTAAAATATAATTATAATTTCCATTATAAGTTCCACCATCGGCCCATGTGTTTGCTGTTGTGTACTCAAAAGAAGAGTCGCCATTTGACTCATACGATTTTACTGGGTTTGCAACAGAACCCCCTTCTTCCCAATACGCTGAAGTTGAAAGAACAACTTTGTAGTAATAAGTGTACTCGTACTTTTTTATGTCTGTTGCATCCCAAAGATCAGATCTTGTAGTCCCAGTTATTGGCGTACCTGCGCTGTTTAATAATCTGTATCTGTACTTCCATGCGTAATAGTCATAATAATTATACAAATTTGTTGCAGTATAATCCCATGACATCCAACCATTTGCGTCAGGGCCTGTTATGTCGCCTTCGTACTCAGTAAGCTTTGGAGCCCCTTTGCCATATGGCATTGCAAAAATGCTAGTGCCGGCTAATTTAACAGAAGTTAAAGCATTTGCAATCATTGTGTTAACATTTGCTACCGATGTTTGCACCGCTGAAACTGTTTGCCCTGCTGTTACAGTTGTAGGTATGCCAGCACTTGCATCTAAAATGCCGCCTGTTATTACCTTTTCTTTTGTTTTATTGTCACCGCAAGATGAAAGCCCAAGAGCGAGAATACCTGCTAAAAACAGAAATGCAATTTTTTTCATATTCTTTCCCCTTAATTTATTATATTTTCCAAAGATAGGTTACGCCAGCGACAATTTTGTAATCATAAGTTCTGTACTTTTCATCACCCAAAGCAAGAACAAAACCAAGCTTTGATTTAAGCAAACCTGAAAGGAAAGTATATCTCGCGCCAAGAACCAAGTCCATTTGTGAACCAGAGGTACCGGCTATTGCAGTGCCCGCGACCTTTTGCTCTGACAAAGTTCTGTAGTTTAACTCTAAAATTCTATTTAAACCATTTACCAAAACGCATGGACTTTCAGCACCTACACCTATTTCCAAAACATCAGCCGGGTCAAGCTTAACACCCCATGATTTTGGTTCATATTCGCCTGTTAAATTGTACGATATATTTGCATTGAAAGTTAATTCTTTTGCAAATGACACATTGGATGAGAAGTTTTTTGAAGCAGCAACAAGTGGTTTAATATTCATACCATTTCTAAACTCTGTTGTGAACTTATCACTTTGAGAACCTGTGGGAAGAGATAAGTCTAACATTGCGCCAAGGTTCCATCCTGTGAGGCCCCAGCTTTCTGGCAAAACAATAGTTTTTTTGCCGGCAATGTGAATATCGGCAAGCTGTGCATCTTCAGTTGTGGCAGAGTTGCCACCAATTTCAAGCTTTTGGCTTAACGACATATATGGAATTGTAAGCATTGCTTCTATATCGTTAGTTACACCATACCTTGCAACAACAGGAATAATCAATGCTGTGTTTGTAAGCTTTATGGTGCTGTTTGTTATTTCTGCTACATCACTTTGGTATGAAAGGTTATCTATGCCAACTTCAAGCGTTTTTTGCGGAACTACATTTGTTGCCTGCTCTAAAAGTAATGGTTGAGCAAAAAGGCCAGATGCAAGAAATGTTACCGACAACAATGAAACGATGGCTTTTCTCATCTTTTTTTCTCCTGTTTTATAAGGGCTTTGCAAAAAAATTAATGAGTAGTTTTAAATTAAATTTTAAACCAAATCAGTAAAAAATGTTGCAAAGCTTTTGTTTAAGTTAGTTAAAATAGTATCTAATTCCAAAATTTATTGAAGGCCCAAGTTTGAAACTTGTGCTTGAAAAGGCATCAACATTGTCTGGTTTAACATCGCCAAAACCAAGTCCTAAACCGCTAAGACCGGCATTGAAACCAAGTTCAGGCAACTCAGAGAAGAAAAATTCGGCATTAAAGGAACCGTTTAATCCAACCTCTGATATTACTATGTCTCCAAGATCGCACCTATAATATTGTATTCCAGGCCCAATCGAAAGCTTGATGTTTTTTGTTTCTTTAATTGTGAAAAGCATATTACCGCCAATTGCAAAACCGCTCACATCTTTCGCGCTTGCAAAACCAAGGCCGGTATCTAAAGAAGTATCATCATTTATCCAAACACGAACAGCGGCGCCATTCATAGGTGGAACACCTATAAAATCAGGTTGGACAGCACTAAATGTTCTGTTGCCTAAACCCACCTTACCTGCCATACCATTGCTGCTGTAGCTATCTTCACCATCAACCTTGCTACTGTTTTTTGCCGCCATTGCCGGGGCAATACATATTGCAACTGCTAACGCAACTAAAAGCAGCCTCTTCATTCTACCTCCTTTTTTCATTACGGTAACTATTGCCGTATTCTTTATAAAAAAACCTTGGGTTTAGTTAAAAACCCAAGGTAATATATTTTATAGAAAAACTCTTATCTGTAGCAAAACACAATTTAACTGTTTGCAAAAACAAAAACATCATTGTTCTTGTGTCCATGGCGGCATTTTACAAATAAATAAATTATTTGTCAATAATTTGTTAAATAATTGTTAACTTTCAACAAAAACCTATTAATAAAGCTCAACTATCTCTGCTTTAAGCAAATCTGTATCTAATATTGCCGCTGTGCACTTTCCGCTTTGAAAGCCGCAATTTTCACCAGGGTTTAAAACCAATGTTTTGCCAACAAGCCTATTATCAACTTTGTGGGTGTGCCCATAAATTAAAATATCATACTCTTGGCTTTTGGCAAGTGCTTGCAAATTATATGGTTCATGCATTAAAAGTATTTTTTTGCCGTCAATTGTTGTTTCAAAGTACCGCTCGTATATTTGTCCCCAACCATTAACCCTTTGACGCCACACAAAGCGTTCGCCGTCATTATTGCCAAAAACAGCATAAAAGCTTGTTTGAATTTTTTGAAGGTAGCTTGCCACCATTGGTGATATAATATCACCCGCGTGCAACATAACCGACACTTTGCGTTCATTAAAAAGCGCAACAGCTTTTTGTATTGCGTTCACATTTTCATGAGAGTCAGATATTATGCCAACTAATGCCATAATTAATCTATTGCCTTTACTTCTTTAACTTCGGGAACTTCTTGTTTTATTATGCGCGCTACGCCGTTTTGAAGTGTCATTGCCGCCATAGGGCAACACCCGCAAGCGCCTTTTAATTTTACTGTCACAATGCCATCGGCTGAGATGCCAACAAACTCAACATCGCCACCATCGGCTTGTAAATGCGGGCGAATTTTATCAAGTGCTTTAAGAACTCTTTCTTTCATTGTTTTCCACCTTATTGTCCGTTAGAATTTGTCTAACTTTTTGCGGTATTTTTACCGGTTTAAAAACCCTGTTTACAAAAGGGTGTGTAGTTAAACCTGCAGCAATTTTTTTACCGTCGCACAATATTTCGTAACTTATAATAATACTTGCAGTATTAAGCTTTAAAAGCGTTGTGCAAATAGTAAGTAAATCATCGTACTTAGCCGATGAGTGATACTTTATTGAACACTCGCAAACCGGTAAATAATACCCATCGCTTTCTAACTGTTTGTAAGTTATGCCAAGCGACCTAAGCCATTCAGTTCTTGCTCGTTCAAAATACACCAGATAGTTTGCGTAATATACAACACCCATCTGGTCGGTGTCAGCATAGGAAACGCGAAGTGTTGTTTGGTGCATATATTGAACTAACTTATTTAGCGTAAACCTTTTTCATATCTTCAATTGTTATTTGTTTATAATCACTTGCATGGCCTGCAGTCCAAAAATCTTTCATTTTGCCTTCAATTAGTTTTTGCAATGCTGTTCTTGCAGGCCCAAGATAATCTCTTGGGTCAAACTTCTCCGGCGCAGTAGCAAAAATTTCTCTAATTGCGGCAGTTATAGCAAGGCGGCCATCCGTGTCAACATTTATTTTCGTTACGCCAAGTTTTATTGCTTCTTGCAAGCTTTTCATTGGCACACCGGTTGCACCTGGCATTTTACCACCAAATTTATTCACTTTGTCTATCAATTCCTGCGGAACTGAGGAAGCACCATGCAGAACAATTGGAATGCTTACAAGTTTGCGAACTTCTTTTAAAACATTAAACGCAAGCTCACTTGAACCCTTGAATTTATACGCACCATGTGATGTACCAATTGCTATTGCCAAGGCATCCAGACCTGTATCATCAACAAATTGCTTTGCCTGAACCGGGTCGGTAATGTGAATTGAACCAGAGCCAACTCCGTCTTCTATTCCACCTAAACAACCAATTTCACCTTCAACCGTAACACCATATTTGTGAGCATATTCAACAACCGATTTTGTTACTTTTACATTGTAGCCGTAGTCAGATGGTGTTTTGCCGTCTTCAAGCAAAGAACCATCTATCATAACTGATGTAAAACCAAGCTCAATGGCTTTTTTTACTGTATCAAGTGAGTTGCCATGGTCAAGGTGCATTGCAATTGGAATGCTTGGGTTTTCTTTTGAGGCAGCCATCATCAAATACCCAAGGTATGTGAAGTTTGAATACTTTAACGCGCCGCGGCTTGCCTGAATAATAACCGGCGACTGTGTTGCCTGAGCCGCCGCCATAATGGCTTGAATTTGTTCCATATTGTTTACATTGTATGCGCCAACACCATATTGTTTCCTCATTGCCTCTTCAAGAATTTGTTTCATTGGAACTAATGACATTTTGCTTTCTCCCTATTTTTTTATTTTTAGGCGTACAACAATGTAACGCCAACTTTAGTTTATAGTAAGTTTTTCTTGTGTGAATACACCAATACTTCTATATTTTTCATACCGCGCCTGGCAAAGCATTTTCTTATCAAGTAAAAGCAGTTTTGCAAGGGTTTTTTCAAGTGCTTCTTTTACATTTGCAGTAGCCAGCGCCATATCTTTATGTGCTCCACCCAGTGGCTCCGCAATTATTTCATCTACTATTTTTAATTCATAAAGGTCTTTTGCCGTAATTTTTAGGGCATTTGCAGCATCAATTGCTTTTGTAGCATCGCGAAAAAGAATTGCCGCGCAACCTTCGGGTGAAATTACTGAATAGTAAGCATTTTCAAGCATAAGCAGGTAATTAGCAACACCAATTCCAACCGCACCGCCAGAACCGCCCTCACCAATTACCACGCTTATAACAGGAACTTTCAAAACTGACATTTCACGCAAGTTCCTTGCTATGGCTTCTGCCTGTCCGCGCTCTTCTGCGCCTATGCCGGGGTATGCGCCAGATGTGTCTATAAATGTAATTATTGGCCTGTTAAACTTTTCAGCAAGTTTCATTATTCTTAATGCTTTTCTATAACCTTCCGGGTTTGCCATGCCAAAGTTTCTTTCTATGTTATCGTGCAAACTTCTGCCTTTTTGATGACCAATTACGGCAACCGGTTGAGAGTCAAGCTTTGCCATACCACAAATTATTGCCTTATCATCGGCAAAAGCGCGGTCGCCATGAAGTTCAACAAAATCAGTAAAACAATTTTTTATGTAGTCAAGGGTGTAGGGCCTTTTTGGATGGCGGGCAATTTGAACTTTTTGCCATGGAGTGAGCGCACCGTAAATTTCCACTTTTAGCTTATTGCTTTTTTCTTCAAGCTCAAGCAGCTGTTGGGCAATATCTGCACCGAGATCACTTGCCGAAGATTTAAGTTCAACTATTTTCTGTTCTAATTCGTATATGGGTTTTTCAAAATCAAGTGCTGTGATAGGCTCTTCTTTTACTGACATATTTAGAACCTTCCTACATAATTTATTTTAAGTATTCTTTCACTACTGCGATCTTTTGCTATCAGATCACGACCGGCAAGGTCAATACTTAAATCATCTGTTATAGCTAAACGCAAACCGGCGTTAAAACGGTTCTCGGGTGAATAATGTATGTTGTCGTACTCGGCAATTAACATAAATTTTTCTTCAATATTAAAACTTGCCGCAGTAAAAGCATTAACCTCACTTTTTTTAAAGTCATTTATATTCGCACCAAAATTCATTTCAAGGTTTGGGAAAAACATCTCTTTTGTAAACACTATAAAAACACCTTTGCCCTTTTGAGTAAATTCATCCGATGAGCTATTGTAAAAGTAACCCTGTCCATCGTAACCAAATGCAAAAGAAGGCATTGACATAGTGCCAGAAAATGGCCTTACTTTAAGGTAAAGCGCGGGAGGCGCAACAGAAGGGTCTTGATCACCTATTAGTTTTTGTACTTCCCAGGCAAAACCAAGATTGACAACCTTAAAAACACCAAAATTTAAACGAGAAAGAACCCCTCCATTGCTAAAAAGACGAAAGTTGACATTATAAGAGCCATAATCAAGTATTCCTGCAGTAGGAACATCGATGAGGTCTATGGCGCTTTCCTTTGAGTTGGCAACACCAACTATAAAAATAAGCATTGAAAATATAACGACTGCTAACTTACGCATTAATCCCCCATTTAACCCAGCTTTTGCAACCTACTTTTGGCATTTTACTTTATTGTCTAAAGCATTGTCAAAAAAACAAAATAACAATTTTACCCATCACTTGCTTCTTTGAAATTGCCAACACTCAGGGCCAAGTGCTTTCTCTATTGCTTTAAAGAAATTTGCCTCTGGTGTAACCGAAAAATCGGTTTCAACCGTATAACTGCCATGTCCCGGGGTATCTATGTCAAAAACAACTTTTGACTTCCCTGGGTATTTTTTCAATATTTCTGAAACTTTTTCAAGCATCTCATCCTCAAGCCCTGCACTTGAAAGCTTAATATGTAACGCTCCGGAGTTTGGAGTATATAGCACTTTCGCCTCTTTAAGTGTTTTAATATCTTCTAAAAGCAACTCTGGTTGTAACTCATCGCCGGCAAGTTTACCTTTTACAACAACTAAATTATTAGGTGTTATATACTTCATTAATCTTGCGTAACTTTTTGGGAATGCCACAACCTCTATTTCACCATAAGGGTCTTCAAGTTTAAAACGAGCATAGGGTTCTTTACCCTGTTTGGTTGCAAGTTTTTTAACCGAAGTTATAATTCCGGCAACACGAGTTAATGGAGCTGTTCTGGGGTCGGCAGTTGGTGTGGGTATTTTGTCTAAACGAAAATGCGAGTATGCAACTATGTCTTGCATATGGTTTGCCAAAGGATGGCCTGAAAGATAAAACCCAAGCACCTCTTTTTCGTATGAAAGCGCGTTATGCTCAGACCAAGCTTGAGCATTTTGCGTAACTGACGGTTTAAGGGTAACCTCGCCTGCTTCAAACAAAAAACCCTGACCAGATGAAATATCATCTTTTTTACTGCCAAGTGCATCTATTGAGTCCTCAATTTTTGCAAATAGCTCCGCGCGCAATGTCTTATAATCACTGCCAAAAGTATCAAGGGCGCCGGCTTTTATAAGCGACTCTATAGTTTTTTTACTCACAGCACTTGCGCCAACCCTTGATATAAAATCGTCCAACTTTTGAATGCTCCATTTGTGTTGCGCTCTGAAATAATATCCAAACAAGCCGCCTCACCAACATTTTTTATTGCAAGTAAACCAAACCTTATTTTTCCATTTTCCGTACTAAACCTGACATCTGATGCTTGAATGTCAGGAGGAAGTATTTCTATGCGAAGTGACTCAGCATCGCGCAAATACCCGACAAGTTTATTTTCTTCTTCGTTTGAAACAGCCGAGCGGCCAATTTCGGAGTTTAAAACAGCAGTCATATATTCAAGCGGATAGTTGGCTTTTAGGTATGCCGTACGGTAAGCGATAATGCCGTAAGCGGCCGCGTGCGATTTGTTAAAACCATAGCCGCCAAAGTGCATAATTTGCTCAAAAAGTTTTTCCCCAAGTTTTGGTGTAATGTTGTTGCTTTTGGCACCGTTTATAAAATTTTCCCTTTGTTTTTCTATAACATCAGGAATTTTCTTGCCCATTGCCTTGCGCAGCGTATCTGCCTGACCAGCACTGAAACCCGCAACATCACGAGCAATGCGCATAACCTGCTCTTGATAAAGAATAATACCATAGGTGTCTTTAAGAATAGGCTCTAACATAGGGTGGTCATAAACCACAGCAGTTTTGCCATGCTTTCTTGAAACAAAGTCATCAAGCATACCTGCACCCATAGGGCCAGGCCTGTAAAGCGATATTAGTGCGATTATATCGTTTATATTTGTAGGTTTTAGCTTGTACATCAGGTCACGCATACCGCGCGATTCTAACTGGAACACACCCATTGTTTTTGCTTCGTGGAAAAGACGGAATGTTTTAGTGTCGTCTAAAGAAACATTCTGCCATGAAAAGTTTGGTTCTTTAGATTGCTTTAGCAATTTTATTGTGTCATCAATAATTGTAAGTGTACGCAGACCAAGAAAGTCAACCTTTAGCAAACCAAGCGCAAGCATAGATTCATCGTTATATTGAGAAGTTACAACTATATTTTTTTCATTTTCAGAATTTTTTTCACTTTTAACGGCAAGTGGCGCATAGTTTGTTATTTCTTCTTTGGCAATTATCATACCAGCGGCATGAACTCCAGTATGGCGTTTCAACCCTTCAAGTTTTTTTGCGGTTTCAAACAACTTTTTTATTTTTTGGTCTGAACTTATTAAGGCTTTTATTTCAGGAACACTCTGCGTTGCGGCAAATATGTTGGCACCAAAAGGAATAAGTTTAGCTATTTTGTTTGATTCGGCTGGCGTAAAACCCATAACTCGCGCAACATCTCTAATTACAAGGCGCGCCTGCATAGAGCCAAATGTAATTATTTGCGCGCAGTTCCTTTGCCCATATTTATTGCGTACATATTCAATTACGCGTTCGCGGCCTGTGTCGGCAAAATCGATATCTAAGTCGGGCATAGAACGCCTGTCGGGGTTTAAAAACCTTTCAAACAAAAGACCGTATTTAATAGGGCAAATGTCGGTTATGCCAAGTGTGTATGAGACAATTGAACCAGCACCAGAACCACGGCCGGGACCAACTGGGATACCATTTTGTTTTGCGTAATTTATAAAGTCCCAAACAATTAAAAAGTAAGAGGCAAAGTTCATTTTATTAATTACACTTAACTCATACTTTAGACGTTCTTGATGTACCGCCGTTGGTTGCAAATAACGGGTTTTTAAGCCTTCCTGGCAAAGTTTTTCTAAATAAATATCTGGTGTTTCATTTTTCTCAAGCGGATAATGAGGCAAGAGAATTTGGTCAAACTTTATTTCAAGGGCTACTTTATCTGCAATTTCCATAGTGCTTTTAATAGCTCGCGGTTCAAATGAAAAAAGCTCAGTCATTTCCTGCGGGCTACGGTAATAAAACTGGTTTGTTGAAAACTTCATACGGTTTTCATCGGTTAGCTCACTGTTGGTGCCAATACAAAGCAACACATCGTGATCAAAAGAATCTTCTTTTCTTAAAAAGTGGCAGTCATTGGTTGCAACAGGAGAAAGACCAGTCACCTTTGCTATTTCAAGTAAGCCGGGTATTATTTTTTTTTGCTCATCAATGCCATTGTCCATAAGCTCAATATAAAAATTCTCTTTTCCAAAAATATCACTATACTCAGAAGCAATTTTTAGCGCATTTTTTTTGTTATCTGCCAATAGAGATTGAGCCACCTCGCCAAGCAAACAACCCGAAAGAGCTATAAGTCCGCTTGAGTATTTTGCAAGCAATTCTTTATCTACTCTTGGCTTATGATAAAAACCTTCCAAAAAACCCAACGACGAAAGTTTCATTAGGTTTTTATAGCCCTCATTGTTTTTTGCAAGCAATGTGAGATGAAAGTAATTTCTGTCGGATTTTTCTTTTTTAAAACGCGAACCATTTGCCACATAAAGTTCACAGCCGATAATTGGCTTTACGCCAACTTCGTGGCAGGCACGGTAAAATTCAATAGCGCCATACATATTACCGTGGTCGGTAATCGCAAGAGCCGGCATTTTAAATTGATGAGAAATTATGCGTAAAAGTTCGGCAGGTTTGCCTTGATCGTCAACTATTTTGCATGCTCCATCTAAAAGGGAGTACTCGGTATGATTATGAAGGTGAACAAATTCACTATGAGTCATATTATTTATTTTAAAATTAAACGCGGTAAGCTGATAAAATTGAATTTATATTTGTGTAGATGCAAAATTAACTTTACTAAAGGTCTAAGTTAAAAAACAAAAAGAACAGCAAAGTATATTATCATTACTGCAAAACCAAATGGTAAACCAAACCTTGCCCACTCTTTGCTTGTTATTTTTAAGCGGCCAGCAGCGATAATATTTGGTATATTACCAGGGATGAGCATACCACCAGCAATCAGCAATCCCATAAGTGCTGATACAATTTGATGCATTTTCATTTGTGGGCTTATTTCTGCAGCGGCAAGTGTGGCATTATCCACAACAGCAGAAAGCGTATTTATCCAGTAAATCAGCATATCAGACATTTTTACAATATACATATCAACTATTGGTTTAAAACCAGTGCCAAGAAATATTAAAGCCATTATAAAAACATAAACTTTAATTGACCTGTAAAACACCTCATTTATCTTTTCTTTCCCCTCATCTTTATCATGCAAACCACGACCTTTAACTGGTTTTAAAAAGAAAACAAAAGCGCCAATTGCAACTATTGTGGGTATTACATAAACTCCAATTGCCTTAAGCAGAAAAAAGAAATCGGCATTGTAAGGAACACCTCTCAACTTTGCAACAACAATAGTCGAAAGCGGCTCACCAACCGGTGTTAAAGCAGCACCAAGCCCGATAGAAAAACAGCCAAGTACTATAAGTTTTACCTCAAAGTCCCTGTTGTATTTTAAAACACTGACTATTTCTACAAGCAATATTGCCGCCATTATAGCTGTAATTAAACTTGAAAATATTCCAAGTAAAACAACTATTAAAAAAGCAAAAAGTTTTGCGCCAAATTTAGCTTCATACTTAACAATAAAATGAGTTATTTTACTTGAGTAAAAATGTAATATAAACCCTACAACTAAAACAACAAGTGTGATTACTATTGGTTCCACAAAGGCCTGCTCTATAATATGAAAAGACCACAATGGGCTTGGGCCAAAAAAATGAGATATGCTCATCGCAAGCAACCCCATAGCAAATAAAAATATCTCAAGATTGCGCTCAACAAAATGCAGTGTTATTGGTAATACCAAAACAGCAACTACAATTAAAAATAAACCCGCTTCAAGCATCTTTTACCTTTTATTTAAATAATCTTACTGCGCTTTAATATCTCAGGTATAAGCTCTTCGGCACCTATTGCCATTATATGTACACCATCGGCAAACTTTGAAAGTTCAGTAATTGTTTGCGCGCAAATTTCTATTCCTTCCTGCAATGGGTCTTTTGCTTTTTGCATTCTTTCAATTGTCTCAACTGGTATGTTAACACCAGGTAGGGCTTTTAAAAACTCAAGGAACTTAAGCGATTTTATTAATGTTACTCCGGCAAGAATTTTTGCGGGCGTATGAGAGATTTTATTTAAAAAATCCTTAAAACCATTTACATCAAAAATTGTTTGGGTTTGAAAAAACTGAGCTCCCGCTGCAACCTTTTTTTCAAAACTTATAAGTTGAAGTTCCAATGGAGTTGATGTTGGATTTACTACAGCGCCAAGGCAAAAGCTCGGAGCTCCTTTTAATTTTTTACCGGCAAGATCAACACCTGACTCAAGAAGCTTTGCCGCCGATAAAAGCTGAACTGGGTCTAAGTCATAAACAGGTTTTGCATCGCTGTATTCACCAACAGAAGGATGGTCGCCGCTAAGTATCAAAACATTTTCTATGCCAAGAGCATAGGCACTCATTAAGTCGGATTGAAGAGCAATTCTATTTCTATCGCGGCAAGTCATTTGCATTATTGGCTGATAGCCTTTTTGTTTTAATAACGCAGATACCGCCAATGAGCCAAGGCGCATTGAGGCGCGTTGATTATCGGTTATATTTATACCATCTACAAGATGTCCAATTTTTTCGGCTTTTGCCATCAAATCTGTTGTGTCAACACCCTTTACCGGAAAAAGCTCGGCGGTAATAACAAATTTTTTTGTATTTAGTTTTTCACAAAATTTCATAACTAAACTTCCTTTAATTTATTATTTTTTTTTGTTTTATTATTTGAGCGCACGGAGTAGATACTCTTTAATGCTAAAAGGCCGCCCTCAACTTTGCTTGCCTTTTGATAAATAAGGTACCATGCGCAATCTTTCTGAGGATCTATTTCACATTTACCATCTACAACACCACCACATGGGCCATTAAGCAATGATTTAGCACAACGGGAAATTGGGCAAATACCAAATGTTTTATCTAATATGCAAGTACCACAAAGTACACAATATTCGTTATAAGTATTCAGCCGCGCTAAAGCTCCAACAAAAACCGAGTCAAGAGCCGGCAAAACTATTTTTTCAGTTAGCAAACCAACTGTTTGTACCCCGCCGCCGCAGGCAAAAACTAAAACCGCGCCTGCATTGGTAAAATTTGGATCTTTACACAAATCTCTTTTTGCAAGGCGGGCATCACAAGCACTATCAAGCACAAAAGAACCACAAACACTTAAACCATAACTTTGAAGCTCTTTGGTTGCTAAATTTATTTGCTCTTGACCGCCGGTTTGACACTTTGCGGCACAAGCGTTGCAACCGACAAGGTAAATATGCCCAGTATTCTTTAACTTATCTACAAGTTCTTTAATTGGCTTCTTTGTTGTTATTATCATTTAATAGTTGGGATAAAAGGTTAGCAGCTTTTTGTGTGCCGAATTCAATGGAGCATTCAATGGTTTTACAGGAAATTTCTGCGACCTTATGCAAATTCTCATACTCCGATTGCATAAATTTGCCAAGCACAAAATCAACAGGGTCACAGTTTAGCGGTAAAGGACCAATGCCAATTCGTAAACGGCTAAACTCTGTTGTGGAAAGATGATCAATTATAGAAGAAAGACCGTTATGCCCGCCAGCAGAACCGCAAGAACGAAACCTTATGTTGCCAAGGTTAATTGCAAAATCGTCAGTTAACACAAGCAACTCACTTGGAGTTAAAGAAAAATCTTTTAGGACTTTTTTTACAGCAAGTCCTGAGTTGTTCATAAAAGTAACTGGCTTTATTAAAACAATAGAGCCAAGCCTTGCCACTTGTGCAACATCAAACCAATCTTGCCAGCTAAGGTTATTTTTTTGAGCAAATAAATCTAAAACCACAAAGCCGATGTTGTGCCTTGTTTTTTCGTACTTAGCACCAGGGTTGCCCAAGCCAACAATGGCCTTTATTTGTGTCATACAATTTATTACTTCTTAGCAGGTGTTTCAGCTGGTTTTTTGCCTTTGTCATCAACTGTAGCAGCACCTTCGGCAGTTTCATCTTTTTTGCCTTTTGTAATAACTTCCGGTTCCGGAACACCAGCGACACTTTCAACCGGTTTTTCTTCCAGTATGGTAGGAGCAACAATGTTAACCAATATACCGCTTGCATCTTCAAGTAAATCAACACCTTTCATTTCAGGAAGATCTTTAACAGTAATAGACTGCCCAATTTCCAAGGCAGAAACATCTACATTTATTGACTTTGGTATTTCTGTTGGTAAACAGCTAACCTTAATTTCACGCAATACATGTTCCATAACTCCACCTGAAAGCTTAACACCCGTAGCAATGCCTATAACATGCACAGGAACACTAACTTCAATTTTTTTCTGCAGAGAGATTGCATGGAAATCTACATGAATTGGCGTTTGTGTAAGCATATCGCGTTGAATTTCTTTTACAATCGCAGTTTTGCTTATTGAACCTATTTTCAAATTGATAATTGTATTTCTACCAGCGCCAGAGTGCAAAAGTTTATCAAAACTTTTTGCATTTATTGTGATAACAATGTTTTTTTCACCTACTCCATAAACAACACATGGGATACCGCCCTGGTTTCTAATTTCCGCAATTTTGTGTTTTGTGCCTACTTCTCTCACTTGAGCTTCAAGCAAAACTTCATTCATTTAAGGCCTCCGTTTATTTTTTTATATTTATTCTCTTTCTTTTACAAAAAGTGAACTTACAGACTCGTTATTGTGAACCCGACTAATAGCTTCCGCGAGCAATGCGGCAACTGAGAGTGTTACAATTTTGTCTTTGCCATTTTGCTCCCTTGGAACAGAGTCGGTAGTTACAAGCTCTTCTATGTCAGAGTTTAAAATTTTCTCTCTTGCATTGCCAGAAAGTATGGCATGCGAGCAGGCAGCCATCACTCGCACAGCACCTTTATCTTTTATGGCTTTGGCAACTTTTACAAGTGTGCCTGCGGTATCTACCATATCGTCTAGTATTATAGCTGTTTTGCCATTTACTTCACCTATAACATTCATTATTTCGGCTTCATTTACCCTTGGACGACGCTTATCAACTATTGCAAGATCGGCACTTAGATTTTTGGCAAAATTTCTGGCTCTTTCCACACCACCTGCGTCAGGAGATACAACTACCAGGTCGCTAAACTTTTTAGCACGAAAATAGCTAAGCAAAACAGGTGTTGCATAAAGATGGTCCACCGGGATATCAAAAAAACCTTGTATTTGGCTTGCGTGCAGGTCCATAGCTAAAACTCTGTTAACACCCGATGCAACTATTATATTTGCCACAAGTTTTGATGAAATTGGAACACGCGGTTCTGCCTTTCTGTCTTGGCGGGCATATCCATAGTATGGCATTACGGCGGTAATTCTTGAAGCAGAAGCGCGCCTTAAAGCATCAGCCATAATTAAAAGTTCCATTATATTTTCGTTTACAGGAGCACAGGTGGGCTGAATAATAAAACAATCGGCACCACGAACATTGTCTTCAACCTTTAGCTGTATTTCTCCATCGCTAAACCTACCAACAAGTGCTTTGCCAAGCTCAATTTTAAGCTCTTTTGCTATTGCTTCGGCAAGGGACCTATTTGCATTACCAGAAAATACTTTTAAGCGCATATCCATAGAACCTCTTTTGAACCCGAATTTTGCAATAGAATTTGGAATTCGTCAAAAGATACGGGACATTTTTTCCGCAAAACCCTTGCGAATGGAATTACCATTGGCTGCAACTTTTGCGTCAAAACTACCGCCATCTCTTTCGCCTCGGTTCGCAAACCTATTGCAAAATGCGGGTTAAATTTTTTTTCTTTTTTTATTTACCTGATGCGCTCTTGCAATTGCAAGAGTTTTGCTTGGAACATCTACCGTTACAGTAGAGCCGGCAGCTATTAACGCATTTTTACCAACGCTTACAGGAGCTATAAAATTTACATTTGAGCCAACAAAAACATTGTCTGCTATCTCAGTAACATGTTTATTTTTGCCATCATAGTTGCAAGTTATTGTGCCAGCGCCAACATTAACATTTTTACCTAAAAGCGCATCACCAATATATGATAAGTGGTTAACTTTTGAACCCTCACCTATAACGGCCTTTTTTATTTCGCTAAAGTTGCCAACCTTTACATTATTTTTTAATATAGTCTTTGGCCTTATATTTGAGAAAGGCCCAACCTTAACACCAACTTTAAGCACAGCCCCGTCAACACAAGATAATTTAACACTACAATTATCGCCAATTGTTGAAGCACTTATTTGAGAAAACGGACCGATAGAACAATTTTTGCCAATAACGGTTTGCCCACAAATAACACAGCCGGGATGTATTACCGTATCATTGCCAATTTTTGCGCCCGGCTCTATATAAGTATTTTTTGTATCTATAATAGTTACACCGCCGAGCATAAGCAATGCAAGTGTTTTTTCTGTAAATATGTTTTCCGCAAGCGCAAGCTCAACTCTTGTGTTTATGCCAAGCAATTCTTCCATTCCGACAAGATTAAAAGCTCCAACTTTTTTGCCGGCAGTTCTTAAAATGTCAATTAAGTCAGTAATATAATATTCATTTTTGGCATTGTTTGTTTTTATTTTAGAGAGAAACTGCCACATTAATGGGCTATTAAAACAATAAATCCCGCTGTTTATTTCTTTTACTGCCTTTTGGTTTGCGTTGGCGTCTTTTTCCTCTATAATCGATTTAAAAACACCAGAATTATCTCTTATAATTCTGCCATAACCAAAAGGATTGTCCCTTATGCAGGAAAGTACAGAAGCGCAATTACCAGAGTCGTTGTGTTCTTTTACAAACTGCAAAAGAGTTTCTTTGCGCACTAAAGGTGTATCGGCACAAAGAACAAGAATATCCCCACTAAAGTTACCGAGAAGTTTTTTTGCCTGAAGGACTGCATGAGCCGAACCAAGTCGTTTTTCCTGACTCGCAAAAAGAACATTTGAGCTTGATAGCGCGCTTTTAAGAGCATCAGCATCTCTGCCTGAAATAACAACAGTTTTTGACGGCTTTAATACCTGAGCAACACTAACTACCCATTCAACCATTGGCTTACCTGCCACCTTATGTAAAACCTTCGCAAGGGACGATTTCATTCTTGTCCCCTCGCCAGCGGCAAGTATTACAACACTGATTGGATTGTTTGTTTTCATAATTTTCAAGGTCGCGGCCACCACTTGTTTCTGGCTAATGGATATAACCGCAAAAATAAAGTGTTCTTATTGTCAAATAAAAAACTCCGGGACCAGGATTCGAACCTAGACGAAGGGATCCAAATTCCCTTGTGCTACCTTTACACTATCCCGGAATAAAAGCTGATTTTACGCTAATTTTAAACCGTCGGAGTCGGAACCGGCTCTTTAAGCTTTGCTTCATACGCTGCAAGAACTGCTTTTTCTAATTCATCTCTGAAATCATTTGTAATTGGGTGGGCTATATCTATAAACTTTCCATCATTTTTTTTGCGCGATGGCATACAAACAATTAAACCTTTTTCTGCCTTTACAATTCTTAGATTGTGCACCGCAAAAACTCCGTCAAAAATAACGGCAGCATAAGCTTTAAGCTTCTCATCTTCTCTTAAGAAAACTCTCACTTCGGTAATTTTCATACGCCCCCCTATGCTCTTTGCGTTGCACTATTTCATTTATTTGCAAAAGAACTAACAATCCAGATTTTATAACCGTATTTTTGCATTTTTAGCTTTGCTTTTTGTGCCACACTTTTTGACGCGGCTATAGCAAAAACACAAGACCCTGAACCAGACATCAACGATGGGCAACCAAAACTACTTAACTTTTGTTTAATATCTCCCAACTCTGAAAATGAATCAAAGACAAACTCTTCAAAGCGATTAAAAAGCGCCTCATTTAGCGAACTAAGGGTACGGCCTGCTTTTATATGAGCGATTATTTTATTAACTTTCCGTATATTTGTCAATGGAAATTTAACTTTGGAGTAGGCCATAGCCGTAGAAATACCAAATGATGGTGAAACAACTATAAACCAAGCCGGTGTGACCTTATTGATTTGAAACAACTTATCACCAATACCCTTAGCCACAGCCGTGCCAGGTGAGATGAAAAATGGCACGTCGGCACCAATTGCGGCCCCTATTTTGTGAAGTTCACTTATTGAACTATTAGTACCCCAAAGTTTTGCAAGCGCACATAGAGTTGTGGCCGCATCGGATGAACCGCCGCCAAGGCCAGCGCCTGATGGTATATTTTTTTTAAGATATATTGTGGCACCATATTTAACATTTTTCTTTTGTTGCAAAAGTTTTGCGACTTTAACTACAAGGTTTTTATCGCCAAGTGGCAGTGACTTGTCGCTGCAAGTTAATTTTATTTTACCATCGTTTGTTTTTTTAAAACGCAAAATATCGCAAAGGTTTATCGCATGAAAAACGGTTACAAGCTCATGATAACCATCAGCTCTCTTTTTAATAAGTTCAAGAAATAAATTTACTTTCGCCGGCGCCTTTAGAGTAAGCATTTCATATTACCTTTGTTCAAACTCAATGTCATTAATTGGTTCATTTAGCTTTATATTTTTAAAGTTTATTTGCCCACTAAACTCTCTTTTTCATTATTAAATAAATTCTTGTTGGAAAAGCAAAGTTAAATTCAGGCAGGTAAGAGCTGTATTTTGGAGAATGATTTGCAAACTTCAAAAATACATCGTCGGATAACCTAGAGTATTCAAGAAGTGAAAAGTTGTCTGTATTTATAATTTTCTTTTGCGTTTTTGACAAAACTGAAAGCTCTTTACCTTTGTGGCTATAAATAGCATCGGATGAGTTATCACTTAGCAAAGAACCACTAAAATATTTCTCTAAAAATTCAGCAACATTTTCTAACTCAAATGAGTTTTCTGCAGAAGAAAAGTTTGTTTTTAAAGATTGTCCATTTTTTATTACAACCGGGCTATCGGCAAACGGACCAGAGATTAATTCAACTTTTATTTTTTGCGGTGATTTGTACAGGAGTTTCCCACTTATGCGTAAGTTTTTATTTTGATAATCTCCATTGAATATAAAAAATGCTTTAACACTGCTTATTTTGCCCGATATTTCTTTAGCTGTTTTTATTACTTTTAACGCATAAACATCCCTCGGGAGCTTGGAAGAAACTGATGAGAGCTTTTTTCTTACATTTTTATTATCGGGTGCCAAAAGCAATGAGTGAGTGTAAGCAACCCATGCTCCTTGTAAATCATCAAGTTGTGTTTTTACATCACCTAAATGTTCAAATACTACAGGATCTTCTAACCCTTGAGATGCTAGCTCTATAAGCTCAAGTGCGGCACTGTACTCTGACATACGGAAGTACACCCACCCCAAAGTATCAAAGAAAGCAGGGTTTTGCTCTTCAATACTGATTGCGCGATTTGCAAAATCCATAGCTTTTGAAATATTCTTGTTTTGCTCTGCATAACGGTAAGCAAGATAGTTAAGCGCTGTTGAATAATACGGATTTATTTCTATTGAGCGTTCAATGAATTTTTCTGCTAAAGCACTACGGTTTGTTCTATCGTAAAGCACACCTAGTGTAAAGTTTGACTGAGCCAATATAGCATTTACATCAATAAGTTCTTTTAATATTTTTTCGGCTTTTCCGTACTCTTTATTTTCAAATAATGAAAGAGCTTCTAAATACATTTTCATATAGGACAGCGACTCACTTTGAATTTGGGGCAGATCGTTTGCCACTTTATTACCAGTAGTTACATTACTAGCTTGCAAATTTAAAGTGTTTTTTTGTTCTACAGCAAGAAGCCAAGAGTTTATTGCCGCTAAGTGTTCCCCAGGTAACTGAGCGGCAGAATCTATAGAAACTATGAACTCTAAGTTTTCCTTGGCGGTTTGTAATGCCCCACTTTTTTCTGCAAGTAACGCTGCTATGAATGCACTATAGGGCTCATGCTTAGAAGCCGAGAAAAGTGATGTTGTAAAACAACCAACCACAATTAAAGCGACAAACATTGAAATTATTTTATGCCATTTCAATTTTTTTCTCCATTAGTAGCGCATCCTCGCTGCCATAGTAGTTTACCCTTCTGCCAACATTGATAAACCCTCTTGAAAGGTACAAATTCTGCGCCGAAACATTGTTTTGGCGCACTTCAAGAAAAATACCGTTTAGTTTTTCTTTGACAGCTATAGAAATAAGAAAGTCTAGCACACCGCCGCCAATACCCAAACGCCTAAAACGCGGATCTACCGCAATGTTCATTAGCTCTGCAAAATCACCATGTATGCGCAAACCAGCAAAACCAACTGCCTTTCCATCATATATGGCAACAAAAAAAGTTGATGAGCCAACTTGTAACTCTTGCTCAAACATTCGCCTATTCCACGGCGAAGGGTTTGAAACACTTTCAATAAGGCAAAGTTCATCAATATATCTATCTTCAAGTTTTACAAAGCTAACATCTAAAGCCATTAACGCAAAAGCTCCTTAAGCGATACCCTAAGTTTTTGGGCGTTTTTTTTTGCGTATTCAAACTCACTCTTTTTGCGCGTTGAGCCATCTTGCAAGTAGGCGGTTTTAACCTTACCGTTTGCGTAACGGCGCAAAATTGTACGCAAAACATTGGTTTTTCTTATACCAAGTGTTGTTGTTTCTTTAAAAATTATATCGCACATTTTATTTTCAAGTTTTTCTTCACATAAAACTGAAAGTTGCGTGCCAATACGCCCTTTTTTCATAACTATGCTCGTTAACCATGCATCATTTGCACCTGCATTAAGCACCAGTTCTATAACATAAGGAAAAATTCGCGGGTCCATATCGTCAATATTTGTTTCAAGCAGGCAGATTGTTTCTGAAAAGTTATTATTTTTAAAAAATGAAACTTTACTGCCAATAATTACTCTTAAAACACTTACCCCGTCTGAGCTTATAGAACTTCCACAACCATAACCAAAACAATTACAAAGCAAAGCTGGCATAGTGTTTGTAACTTTAAAAACCGACGCAATTGCGGCTCCAGTTGGCGTTGCAAGTTCATACTCGCAATCTGTTGAGTTAAAATGCATTTTATGTTCGCAAAGTATTTCCAATGTGGCAGGTGCGGCTTTACCTATATTTATTATAGATGCGTAAACTTCACTAACATTGAGTTTTTCTAATAATAGAAAAGGAGCCGTTAAATCTATTAGCGTATCTACCGCATTTATTTGATGAAAATGCACTTTTGTTTTTGGAACATTATGCACTTTTGCCTCTGCTGTAATTAAATTATCTAACGCGCGAAGTGAATAGCTTTTTGCTGTTTTAGAAAGTTTTGAATTGGAAATAATCGCACGCATTTCATAAGGGTTTTTAAAGCGCCAATTACCTTTTACACACACTTTCATACACGGAAAATGAATTTTCTTACTTTCTGAGGCTGTTAAAGAGAAGTTCTTAAAACCAAGCACTGCTTTCAGCTCTTTTTCAAAAGTTTTTTCAGAAATTTTTGCCGCACTAAGCAATGCGGCAAAAACCATATCGCCTGAAACACCTTCGGAAAAGTTAAAGTAAGCTACATTTGACACATAAACCTCATTTGCAAATTAAAGCGGCTATTATGCCTGCGCCAAAACCATCATCTATGTTTACAACACTTACATTCGCCGCACAAGAGTTTAGCATTGTAAGTAACGCACTAATGCCACCAAATGAAACTCCGTAACCAATGGATGTCGGAACACCTATTACAGGTGATGTGGCTAAGCCGCCAACAACACTCGCAAGAGCGCCTTCCATACCAGCGCATACAACAACAACTCTTGCATTTTTTATTTCTTTTGAACGCTCAAGCACTCTGTGTATTCCAGATACACCTACATCGTAAATTCTTTCTACTTTAGCACCAAGAAGTTCCGCGGTTACAGCCGCTTCTTCAGCTACGGCTATATCGGAAGTTCCGGCACTAACAACACAAATATAGGCAGTTGTGTTTTTGGGTTTCTCTGAGTTGTTAAACAAAATAATTCTTGCTGTTTTAAAGTACTTGGCATTTTTAAAATATTTTTTCACAAAACGGAAGTGTTTTTCATCTGCCCTTGTTGCCATTACAGGACCTACGCCAAGACATAATTTTTTTGCAATTTTTACAAGCTGTTCATTAGTTTTGCCAGGGGTGTATATGGCTTCAGGGAAACCCTGCCGCCTATAACGGGCTCCATCGGCAACAAACTTAGTCGTACTCTTCATTAAAACATTCCGCCGTTTTTAATTTTGTCATTAACCCTGCAACATCGCTGACTTTTGTTAATGTGTTAAAGTGCTTTCTTAAACGCGCCGCCGCAGGCATTGCCTTTAGATAATACGGGGCAACCTTGCGCATACGCATAAGTCCACTTTTTTCCCCATAATACTCCGCGCATATTTGGCAATGCCGCTGGAGTGCCTTAAGGCGCTCTTCCCAGTTTAGTGGCTTTGTAATTTCGCCTGTTGAAAAATAGGTTATTATTCTTGAAAATATAAACGGATCGCCAATTGCAGCCCTGCCAACCATCAAACCAGCACAGCCGGTTTTTTCTACAAACTCTAAGGCGCTTTCAGGGGTATCTATTCCACCGTTTGCAATTACTGGTATTTTTATTGACTCAACAGTGGTTTTTATTGCTTGTAAATCTGCCGGACCGCAGTGCATTAGTGCCGCGGACCTACCATGCAAAATTACAGCCTTTGCTCCACTTTCCTGCGCAATTTTTGCAATGTGAGGCGATGTATTTTGGCCTATTATTAAACCAATTCTCATTTTTACAGTTACAGGTATCAAAACTGCTTTTACTACCGCATCAATTACCTTTGCAAGCATTATTTCATCTTCAGTTAGTTTTATGCCCGCGCCAGACCTTTTAATTTTTTGCACCGGGCAACCAAGGTTAATATCTACTATCTGCGCGCCACCCTGCTCACATTCCTTTGCGGCATTTGCCATTACTGTTGGATCTGAGCCAAAAATTTGCACAGAAACCGGCTTTTCATATTCTTGCACCTCGAGCATTTTTTTTGTTTTATTGTGCCCCATTTCCAGAGCTTTAGCCGATATCATCTCGGTACAAACAACACCTGCGCCACCTTCTTTTGCTAAAACCCTAAATGGTAAATCGGAAATGCCAGCCATTGGCGCTAGGAATAAGTTATTTTTAACTTTTAAATTACCAATTGTAAGTTCGCTTATAAAATTTTCGCGCATTTACCAATTCCGTAACGGCATTGATGGCTCAATTCTACCGTCAATAAATTTATCTTTTGAGTGTTTAACTTTATAATACGCCGCACAGGCAAGCATTGCAGCATTGTCTGTGCAAAGCTCAAGCGATGGCAAGAATACCTTGCAATTATTTGCTTTACCTAAGGCCTTAAAAGTAGTGCGTAAACTTAAGTTTGCACCTACCCCACCACCAATGGCAACTTTTGAAATTTTAAACTTGCGCGCCGCCTTAAATGTTTTCACGCTTAGTGCTTCTACCACGGCTTTTTGAAAAGCATAAGCAACCTCTGGCGCACTTGCGTTTGGATTTTCTTTAAGATAGTAAAGAACTGCAGTCTTTAACCCGCTAAAAGAAAAATCCCATGCGTTTTTTAACTTTGCCTGTGGAAACTTAATGTTTGCGCTTTTTACGGTCGCAGCAAGTTTTTCTATTGAAGGTCCGCCAGGGTAAGATAAACCCAAAAGTTTAGCAACTTTATCAAATGCCTCGCCGGCAGCATCGTCGCAAGTGCCTCCAAGGTATTCATAAACACCATAATCGCGCAATATTACAAGCTCGCTGTGCCCCCCTGATGCAATAAGGCATAAGTAAGGTGGTTTAAGGCCTTTATGTTCTAACATTGCAGAAAAAATATGGCCTTCTAAATGATTTATTGGAACAAGCGTTATAGAGCTTGCAAAAGCAAGAGTGCGTGCCGCAATTTGACCAACAAGTAAAGCACCGGCAAGACCAGGTCCTTGTGTGTAAGTGATTGCATCAATTGTTTTTGAAAGTTCCCGCACAGAACTGCCGGCTTTATTTAGCGCAATGGCAATAACTCTGTTGATATTTTCCAAGTGCGCGCGGCTTGCAAGTTCCGGCACAACACCAGCGTATTTAGTGTGAATTTTTATTTGCGAAGAGATTACATTGGAAAGTATTTGCCTGCCATCTTTTACAACAGAGGCCGATGTTTCGTCGCAGGAACTTTCTATGGCAAGCACAACTGTTGGCTTTGTCATTATTTTTTATGAGTTTTACTTTTCTTTTTTGTTTTTTACACGGAAGCTTATATTTCTTTTCGGCAAGTTAAATAATATTGAGATAATGCAATGGTTTTGCTTTAGAATTTCTGCTTTTTGAGAAGAATCAAGTTTTTGCCAAACAATACTAAAATTATATTGTTTTGCAAGAGCATTTAACTGCTCGCTCATCAAGCCAAAATCGACAGTTTTTGGCACCTTAATTTCTTTCTCAAATGATATCCATTTAAAAGAATTATTTTTATTCTCACGGCTTACCTGCGAAACTATATCGGAATCACTAAACCCCGAGCGTAAAAGAATACTATTTACCTTGTCATTTAGTTTTGAGGAAACGCTGGTTATGTCTGACATTTTATTTTCAAGTGATTGCCATAGAGCAACACCCGCAATAAAAAGTAATAATGCATAAAGGAGAACCCTTAAACCACCTTTTTCTTTTGCAATAGAACCTTTCGGCATCGTTTATTCCTCTTTTAAACTATTTATAAGTGTTCTTGCTTTAAGTATGTCAATTGCCCGCTCTAAAACAGTATCGGAAACTCTTTCCTCATTTTTCTTGGCGTTATCAGTTGAACGCTTTAAGTTATAAATCTCTTCTGATTGGGCATATAATTTTGACTCTATTTCTTTTGGCACATCAATTATTATGTCTGGCATTACTCCGCCTTTTCCTGTTTTTTCATCTCTATGAATTGTCCTGCCAGATGCAGTATAGTATTTTGCGGTAGTTAAACGAAGAGCATTGCCGTCGGGCAGTGGGAGCACTGTTTGAACACTGCCTTTGCCAAAAGTTGTTGTGCCCATAATGAGTGCTCTTTTTAGGTCTTGCATTGAACCGGAAACAATTTCAGAAGCAGAAGCCGAACCACGGTTTACAAGCACTATCATTGGCAATTTACCATAAAGCGCTTTACCTATTGCCCTGTATTCGCGCCTGCTTTCTTGCTTTCTGCCCTGTGTATATACAACAAGTTTGTCGTCGCCAACAAAAAGCTCGCAAATACTAACTGCAATATCCAAAAGACCGCCGGGGTTATTACGCAAATCCAATATTAGAGAACCCATACCCGCCTTGCTTAAATCTTCAAGAGCTTTTGACATATCCCTGTAAGAGTTTGAGTTAAACTCACTTAGCTGAATATAACCAATATTGTCAGTTAGCATCTTGCTTTTTATTGTTTCAATTTTAATTATCTCTCTTGTGATGGTATAGTCAATCGGTTCAACCACACCTTCGCGCGCAATGCTTATTTTAACCTTAGTGCCGGGCATGCCGCGTAGTTTTTTTACTGCATCGTTAACAGTTATACCCAGTGTGCTTTCATTTTCAATTTTTATAATTTTATCATCGGGCAATATGCCAAGCCGATAAGCAGGTGTTCTGGGCAAAGGCGTTACAACAGTAAGCCACTCATTTTTAATTGATATTCTTATGCCTAAACCGCCAAATTGTCCCTCAGTTTCAGTTTTAAGCTCCTTATAATCATCTGGCTCCATAAACTGTGAGAATGGATCTAATGTTTTAACCATGCCCTTTAACGCGCCAACTATTAACTCTTTCCCATTTCTTTCTTCTACATAGTTATCTTGTATTATAGACATAACATCTATAAATAATTTTAGCTGATCATAAGTTTTATCGGCTTCCGCTCGCACCTTTGGGCTTAAAATAAGAAACCCAAAGCACACAAGCAAAACACCAATTAATAAATTCCTTTTTTTCATCTGCAAAACTCCTATATCGCGTCTCACCTATCGGTGGACTTAGTATTTTTAACCATAGAACTTGCAATAGATTGCTGGATTCGACGGACGATGACGGTCTTTTCCTTCCTCAAAAAGTTCGCCCGATGTCTACACAACATCGCTCTTGCTTTTTGAGTTGTAAAACCCACGACCTCGCCCGTCTCGCTCCTAACACCTATTGCAAGGTCTATGGTTGCTTCGTTTCATACTTGGTTTGGCTAAGATGATTTCGCCAAACCGCTAACAATGGAAAACCTATGGTTTTCCCGTTTCGTCGTCGCTCACTTCGTTCGCTGAACCCTTTCCTGAGTTGAAAAGAACATTTTGAAATTATTGAACAATTTATTGCTTTAGCCACAACACAGGGTCTTGCGGCTTGTTGTCTAAGCGAACTTCAAAGTAAAGAATCGGATCACTTTTTTTAAGAAGTCCTATCTCTTGCGCACCTTTTACCTTTGAACCTTCTTGGACACTTATAGAATCAAAACCACCATAAATTGTATAAAGAGAACCACCGTTATCAACAACTATCATTTTACCGTAAGCCCTAAATTCACCTGCAAACATTACCTGACCATTAGCAACAGCTTTTACCAAAATATCATTTTTTGACTTAATTTTTATACCGTTACTGATTATATAGGTATCTAATTGTGGGTGCTTATTTTTGCCAAATTTTACAACTATGCTACCCGAGATTGGCCATGGCAACAATGCATAGGCCTTTGCGACTTTAAGCACTTCTTTATTTTTCTTTGCAGATGCGCGCCTTGCGTTATCAAGCTTTGAAATAAGCGACTCTAACTCTTTTGACGACTGGGTAAGCCGTTTTATTTCCTCTTCGGCCTCAATACGTTTACCGGTAGTTGTGCTTAATATTTCTTGTCTTTGTTTTTTTGTTATTTCTATTTGATCAAGGGTTCCCTGTTGTTCTTCTTTTAAAACGGCAAGAGTTTTTTTCGCACTCTGCCATTGTAAACATGTCTGTTGATATTTTTTTTCCCTAATACTTGCACCAACAAGTTCAGATTTATCTTTCGCAAGCTGACTAAGCACAACTTCTTGCGATGCTATTTGCTTAAAAAGGGTTTTGGGTGTGAAAAAATTTTCCTGCCAAAACAGTGCGGCCGAGTTTAACGATGAACCCCACATTGCTTTTTCTTGTGATGCCTGATTTACCTGACTTTCTGCCTGTCTTAAATTTGCCTGAGCAATTACTATCTTTCTATTTAGAACAAATATTTTTTTCGCGGAGGCATCAAACTGTTTTTGAATTCTTTTTAACTCTTTTCTCAAAACATCTTCTTCTTTTTTTATTATTTTTTGCTCACTTTTTTTTTGGTTTATGGTATCTTTTATTTGAGATAGCGATGAGTTTTTATTTTTAATTTCATCGTCATACTCACCTGATGATCTTACCTGCGCACAAAGCGCAAATGTAACTAAAAGTGTAAATATAGCTAATAATTTTTTGTTTTTTTTCATCACTCTATATCAAAAAACATTATGGCAAAAATTGCACCAAGCAAAACCGGCGCGGCATAATAGTACCAGCTTGGCCATAAATTAAATATACCACCAACATATAATGCTAAGAGGTAAAACACCAGCGAAACCAATCCGCCAAGCAGCATACCCGACAATTTATAAAAAATATAGTTTTTATAATCCGCTCTGATAAAGCGATGTTTCCAAAAATAAAAAAATAACATAGCAATAAACGCAACAACAATAGACCAAAGACAAAATTGTGAAAAATACCTTGCGTAATCACCCATTTTCTGGGTGTACAAAAAAATCTGCGTGTCGTATTTTATTGATATAACACCTGAGAGCTGTGCGGCAAACTTGCTTATGTATTTGGCGCTTTCATCGGTAACATCTATGGGTTTTACAACAAAGTATGAAAAAAATGGGTTTTGACTACCATCAAGTATATTTTTCAGTTCAGGTTTTTCATTTATGGCGCTTTCAAAAACTCGTTCGTTGGTTATAAACTCTATGGAAGATATTTGTGGAAATTCGGATAGGCGTTGGGATATCTCTTGTTGATTAGATTGTGGTAAAACAAAAACATATATTACAGAGTTTTTTACAAATTCGTTATGCGCGGCCTTAACACCAACAAACGCATTAACAAAAAAACCCGCTAAAACAAGCAGTAAAGAAATGTAAACAGCTTTAATAAAATTACCCATAAATTAAGGTAGATTTTATATTAAATTAACACACCTGTAAAGAAACTGTTTTTTCACGGCATTTTATTTTGAACTTTACGCATAGCAATGGAATAAATGTCAATGTATTTTAAAACTGAGCTTTCCCACGAATAATCGCAAGACATGGTCGAGCGCATAAGGTCTTGCCACTTAGCTTTATTTTTATAAAGTTCAGCACATCTGCTTACAACATCGATAAAACTTTTCTGATTAAAATTATCAAAAACAAAGCCGTTGCCAGAAGAATTTTGAGGATTGTATTGCTTAACTGTGTCTTTAAGGCCACCAGTTGCAAAAACAACAGGTATTGTGCCGTATGCAAGAGATATCATTTGGCTTAAACCGCAGGGTTCAAAACGCGACGGCATTAAAAACACATCGGACCCTGCATAAATCTGATGCGCTAATGTTTCATTAAACTCAAAATGCGCATAAAATTTGTTTTTGTGTTTTTTCATAATTGCATTGAGCTTTTTTTGCAACGATTGGCCTCCTTTGCCAAGCACCACAACATAAACGCCTCGGTTAAGTAATTCTTGCGCACACGAAATTAATAGGTCTAAACCTTTTTGCGAGTCAAGACGGGAAACAACACCGGCAACTAAATCATTATCTGATGCGTCTAAATTGCAATACTTAATCAAATCTTTTTTACATATAGCTTTACCCCTGAGGTCTTGTTTTGAATAATTACTGGCTATAAGCGAGTCGGTTTTTGGGCTCCAGTATTGGTAATCAATACCGTTTAAAATACCGTAAAGATCATCTTTGCGATACTGCAATATCTTTTCCATACCACAGCCAAACATAGAAGTTAAAATTTCTTGCGCGTAAGACGAGCTTACTGTGTTTATTACATCACAATAAACAAGCGCCGCCTTCATAAAGTTAAAAGCTCCAAAAAACTCAAACTTTTCCCGGGTAAAATCAAGCCAAGAAAACCCTGCCGCATCAATTGTATCGGGTGCAAAAATTCCCTGATAGGCGATGTTATGGATGGTAAAAACAGATGCTGTTTGTGCAAAATAATTGTCTGTTGTATAAACAGTTTTTAAGTATGCCGGAATTAAAGCGCTTTGCCAGTCATTGCAATGTATAACATCGGGCTGAAAACCCAGAAATTTTGATAACTCAAGCGCGCCGCGAGAGAGAAATATAAACCTTTCTCTGTTGTCCGGGTAATCTTTGCCTTTTTCGCCATAGACATCTTTTCTTGAAAAATATTTTTGATTTTCCAGAAAATAGTAGCACACACCATTTAAAACGGTAGTTTTAATAAAAGCGTATTCTATGGTTTTACCTATTGGTATTAATAACCTGCCGGGAAGTTTTGTTAAATGATATGTTTTTTCATCTATACTTGAGTACTTTGGCAATACAACGCAAACTTCATGCTTTTTTGCTTTAAGAGCAGGTGGAAGCGAGCCGGCAACATCAGCCAACCCTCCAACTTTTACAAAAGGCGAACACTCAGCAGTAACAAAAAGAATTTTCATTTGATTGTTTTCAATTTAATTGAAGTTATATTTTGTACCTTACAACACTTCTCTTAAAAACTTCGCCGCATCTTCAGGGCTTGTCGGGTTTATATAAAAACCAGAGCCCCACTCAAAGCCGGCAATCTTTGTAAGTTTTGGCATAATTTCTATATGCCAGTGAAAGATGTTCCTGTCATTATTTTTATGCGGCCAATTGTGCAATATGTAATTATAATCGGGGTTAGATAATGCTTCATTTAACTTACCAAGCACCGTTTTTAGCGCTCTGGCAAGCTCAGATGCTTCCTTTTCACTTATGTCTTCATAAGCACTATCGTGCGACCTTGGCAAAACCCAAATCTCAAAAGGAAAGCGCGAAGCAAATGGGCAAAATGCAATAAAATTATCATTTTCATAAACAACTCTGCTGTTTGAATTAAGTTCCGTGTTAATCATATCGCAAAAAACGCAACGCCCTTTAAACTCAAAATATTTTTTTGCACTGCTAAGCTCTTCAAGCACTTTTTTAGGAACAATTGGGGTGGCGATTAGTTGAGAGTGTGGATGCTCTAGCGTTGCACCTGCTGATAAACCATGATTTTTAAAAATCAAAATATATTCCATACGCAAATCTTTTTTTAAGTCGTTAATTCGTTCCGCGTAAGTAAGCAATATGCTCTTGTACTGTTCAACTGAAAGCAATGCACCGCTTTTAGAATGCTCTGGTGTTTCAATTATCACTTCATGTGCGCCAATACCGTTCATTTTGTCATACATATTTTCACCGCGAGTAAGCACCTCACCTTCTACCCTAAGAGCGGGGAACTTGTTTGGTATAACGCGAATATCCCACCCTGTTGAATTTTTATGGCGGCCAACTTTACCTACCGCGTATATTTCACTTGGGGTAAGTTTTTCGTTACCTTCACAAAACGGGCATGATTTATGATCTGTTTTTTGCGCAGGTTTTTCTTCTTGTAACGGCCTTCCCCCGCGTTCTTGCGAAATTATTACCCACCTGCCTGTTACCGGATCTTTCCTTAACTCCGACATTTGAACCCTCCGAGAAGTTAATTAAATAAAATAAATATATGTGCTTTTGTATAATGTATAAAATTATTTAACAGAAAAACTAAGCAATGCTTATACTATTTAAGTATTTAATACTGTTTGAAAGTTCGTCAAATGTGGATTTAGAGTGTGCCTCAACTACCAAACAATGTTCTTTTTTTATGTAAGGCAACAAACATTTAAAGTCAAAATCACCGCTACCTGGAGCGTAATGGTCCACAATTTTGCGCAAATCGTGTAAATGAAAACCACCAATGTGCTTTGCAAGCGGAGCTATTATCTCAATATGGTTTTTGCTCCAAAGTATTCTTGAAAAAACTTCAGCATGGCCGTTATCATGCCAATAATATAAAGGAGCTCCAACAAATTTATCAAATATATCGCAGAGCTCTTGAGTGGAAGGTATTTCATGCGTGTAAAAACGGTTTTCAAGGCCGAGTGCTATGCCATTTTTAGCCGCAAAATTTGCAAGCTCGTCTAAAGAACTATAAAGCCGCTCTAAATATTTACCTGCATTCGCAGCACGCCTTATGCGCAAATCTTCTAAATCTTTCAGGTACTCACGGTTTGCCCCAAAAAGTGTAAACTTTTTTAATAATTCGTGACCATCCGGAGAAGAAGGTACTTCGCCGCAGTGCACAACAACAAATTTCGCGCCAACGTGTTTGGCTGTTTCTATAGATTTTTTTGTATAAGTGATTGCATTGTAACGCTCTTGTGCATCGTCGGAGGTTAAGAGATATCCGGAGTATATTGTGCGCCCTTTTGGAAGCTCTTGAATTTTTGGGCAGTAATTATGCACACTCAAAACACTTACTTCACCACGAGTAACAGATTTTTCAATTTCACTAAGCCAAGAATCTGGTATTTCAACATTTAGTTCAACTGCTTTAAACCCAGCTCTTTGCGTACTCTCTAAAAGTGGCTGCCAAGAAGATGCATTTTTAGCACCATATGCTGTTGAAAGCGCCAAAGTCATTCCAACTCCAATTTTTGCTGTGTCTCTGCTTCAAGCGCTTCTTCTTGTGGCCCAAGCTCTTCCGCCGGCTCTTCTTGTGGAGCAAGTTCTTCTATAACCGGTAATTCGCTTAAGTTGGCCAAACCAAAATGTGCCAAAAATTCTTGTGTTGTACCATAAAGCAACGGCCGGCCAAGAGTTTCTTTTCTGCCAGCAATTTTTATTAGCTTTCTTTCAAGCAGTGTCTCTAAAACGCCTGAGGCCTCAACACCTCTTATTTCCTCTACTTCTGAGCGTGTTATCGGCTGTTTATAAGCTATAATTGCAAGCGTTTCTACAGCGGACGGTGAAAGTTTCAGGGTAGATTTTTCTCTGTAAAGGCGGCGTACCCATGGGCTATACTCCCTGCGAGTACAAAGCTGCCAGCCACCTGCCACAAACCTAATTTCAACGGGGCTATTTCGCTCTTTTAAATTTTCACTTAGTTCTTGTACAAGAGTTTCTAAATCGTGCCCTTGCGCGGCTTCACCTAAAGCATCTTTCATTGCCACCAAAGGTAATGACTGATCTGCCACAAAAAGCAATGCTTCTATAATTTTTTTTACATCATTCTTTTCCATATTTTAATTACCTTCTTCTTTCGGCTTCTCTAAGAAGCCATTAGTTTCTTGTACCTTATCGGCATCGCTTAGCGGATCTATAAGCTTTAATTGATTCTCGTTTTCACTTAGCGCATATATTCTTATTTCACCGAAAATATCTTTTTGGCGCACAGCAATTTGTTTAAGACGTATTAATTCAAGTAATGCCAAAAAACATAAAATTAAACCGCGGCGGTTTTTTTCTAAACACAATAAATCGTCAAATGTTATAAATTGTTTTTCTTCTAAAATGTCAAGTATATCTCGTATCTTTTTTTCAATTGGTATTTCTTCGTAAATAACTTCTTTTACTTCACCTGAAGGAAGGTCAGATAGCACGCGTTTAAAGTTTTCTATCAAATCAAATAGCGAAACATCCAGCACAAAATCTTCTTTGTTTACAAGCGGTGTGCTGCGGTAAAAATAATCGGCGTTGCGAACCTCACTATCAGACAGAGTACCAGCAACTTCTTTGAACTTTTGATACTCAAGCAACCGGGCTTTAAAATCTTCCAACGGGTCGGGCCCTTCTTCTTCCCCTTCTTCCTGCGGTAAAAGCATTTTCGCTTTTATTTGCATAAGCGTAGCTGCCATTACCAAAAACTCACCGGCAATTTCTAAATTCAGCTCTTGCATAACATCAAGATATTTAAGATACTCCTCCGTAATGTCGGCGATTGGTATTTGGGCAATTTCCATATCGCTTTTTTTAATAAGATGTAAAAGCAAATCAAGCGGCCCTTCAAAAACATCAAGATTGATTGAGTAAACCATAATTTATTTTAAATGTACGGCTTTGCGCACTTCTTCCATTGTTTGAAAAGCAAGTTCTTTCGCAGATTTTGCACCTGCCTCAAGCACGTTTTCAACAAGACCTTTCTGCCCTTTTAATTCTTCTCTTTTTTGCGCCAAGGGTAAAAGTGCCGCGCAAAGCAGTTCAATAAGCATTTTTTTGCACTGTACGCAGCCGGTTTGCCCCTTTTTGCAAGCATTTTCTATCTGTGAAAAGTTTGTATTATAAAGTTTATGAAACGCAAATACCACACAACCATCCGGGTGGCCTTGGTCATTTGCACGAATTTTTTGCGGGTCAGTAAACATTTGCATAACTTTTTGTTTTATGGTTTCTGGCTTTTCATCCAGCGTAATTGCATTGCCATACGACTTTGACATTTTGCGGCCATCCAAGCCAGGAACCCTTTTTGATGGCGTTAGTAATGCCTGCGGCTCAGGAAAAACATCGCCGTAAAGGCCATTAAAACGACGGACAATTTCGCGTGTTAGTTCAAGGTGTGCAAGCTGGTCTTCGCCAACCGGAACCACATTCGCCTTGTAAATTAAAATATCCGCAGCTTGCAAAACCGGGTAACCAAGAAACCCAAAGTTGTGCAGGTCTTTATCTTTAAGTTCGCCAAGCTGTTCTTTGTAAGTTGGGCAACGGAAAAGCCAACCTAATGGTGTTATCATACCAAGCAATAAATTTAATTCGGCGTGTTCTGGTACTTCCGATTGGCGAAATATTACAGCTTTTTTAGGGTCTATTCCGCAGGCAAGCCAGTCAAGAACCATCTCTTTTGAGTTTGGCAAGATATTTTTTGTGTTCGCGTAGTCGGTGGTAAGGGCGTGCCAGTCGGCAACCATATAGCAACATTGATATTCGTTTTGCATAGCAACCCAATTGTCTATTGCTCCAAAAAGATGGCCCAAATGCAGTTTGCCCGTCGGGCGCATACCGGAAAGAACTCGTTTTTTGTTCATAAGCTATAAGCCCCACCTGTTAAAATATTGATAATAAAAGCTATCAATGGCATAAAAACCCTTGAAAAAATACCAGAGAAAAACAATATAATAACTAGAATTATACCATATGTTTCAAACTGCCTAAAATGCATTCTTACAGAGTGTGGTAAGAAATTTTCTAACACCTTACTACCGTCAAGAGGAGGTATTGGTATTAAATTTAAAATAAACAAGAATACATTTATAAAGATGATTATAAACGCAAACTGATATGCTGCCACACCAAATGCAGAATGCATTAAACCAGTGCTTTTTAGAAAATATAATGTTAGTGAGCCAATAAGTGCTAAGCACACATTTGAGAACGGGCCCGCAAGAGAAACGGTTATTAAACCTAACTTATAATTGCGAAACATCGAAGGATTAATTGGCACTGGCTTTGCCCAGCCAATAAACATAGAACTGCCTGAAAGCAAAAAAGCCAATGGCAGAATTATTGTTCCAAATAGGTCAATATGAGGAATTGGGTTTAAAGTAATGCGACCATACGCCTTTGCGGTATTGTCGCCATTTAAACTTGCAACCCAGCCATGCGCAACTTCATGCACAATTACAGAAAACATTAAAACAACAAGTTGAACGATTAATGGCATAATTAAAATATTATTGAATTAACAAGTGAATTTTGAGTGTAATTTTAATTCATTTACCGTATATTGTCAATTATTTGTTAAGCAAAAGGCGCATGCGCAAACTTTGAAACTTAAACTTACAAACTATTGACAAAAATTAGTTTTAACAAACTTTATAGCTTCCTTTTTTATTTTAATTTTTCTTTTTAATAATTCAGAAAAGATTTGTTTGTACAAAGGCCCTGGTTTTATATTAAGTTTTTTAAGATCTTCACCGTTTAGCACAGAGATATTTTTAGTTTTTTTAAGTGTCACGAGTAAATTTGCCATTTCTTTTTTTGAAAAGCAAAGTCCTCGCAAAAACTTTTCACCTTTTTGTAAACCGATAGCATTTATAAGCAAATAAAGCCTTTCATTTGTATCTTTACCGCGATTTAGAAAATTAAAGTTTTTTATAACTGCAACATCAGCAGAAAATTTTGAAATTGCGCCAATGTGTGAAAGTAAACTAAACGCATACCCCGAATTTTTTTCTTCAAGTAATGCAAGCAATTCGTTTTTTATTCTTTGCGGTGATATGTTTTTAATAAATATACTGTGTTTTTTTGCAAGGCTTAGGGTACTTTTCTCAACAAAGAAACCGCGCGAGGCAAACCGCGCCAAGCGAAATATTCTTGTAGGATCATCTCGAAAACTTAAAGCGTGCAAAACCTGCAGTATTTTTTTTCTTACCGCAAGTGCGCCACCAAATGGGTCTATTATTTTCCCAAAATTTATCGGGTTTAAGCTAATGGCCATTGCATTTAAAGAAAAATCCCTTCTTGAAAGGTCGGCTTCTATGCTGCAAAACTCAACATCAGGCAATGCCCCAGGTTTTGCGTAAGTTTCACTACGAGCAGTTGCAAAATCAATGTGCGAGTTATCTGGAAGTATTAGCACAAAAGTTCCAAAGCGCTTATGAGAAACAACTTTCGCGTTAAGTGTTCTTGAAAACTCATTAATAAATTTTGCCACATTGCCTTCTATGGCAATATCTAAATCGAATAATTGCTTTCCACAAAGCAGGTCGCGCACAGGGCCACCAACCAGGTATGCGCGCACACCATTTTTTTGAGCTATCAAACCTATGGTTTTAAGTTGACTTTTAAACTTTGGGTTTATTTTAATTTTCATCTTTCTTTTTATTGCGATGCATTAACCAAATTGAAATTGGAATCGCCAAAATACCGGCAACACCTACATAATATATAATCGGGTACTCTTTGCCATATTGCTTAAATAAGGCAACACCCTTTGGGCCGGCAAGAGCGACACCTGCGGCAAGTAAACCCCATGAAAAAGCGTATATTGCAGTTGCAAAAGCATAGTATTTTTTTTTACCTGTTTTTTTTGCAAGATACGAAAATAAAATAACACCAACCCAGCCGATAGGTGCGTTTATTATTAACAAAACTACGCCTGTATAAAACCAAAAGTCTGTATTCATTGTTTATTATGTTTCCTAATATCGCGTCTCGCCTGTAGGCGGACTTAGTATTTAAACCATAGAATTTGCAATAGATTGCTAGATTCGACGGACGATGACGGTCTTTTCCTTCCTCAAAAAGCTCGCCCGATGTTCATACATCATTCTTGCTTTTTGAGTTGTAAAACCCACGACCTCGCCCGTCTCGTTCCTAACACCTATTGCAAGGTCTATGGTTGCTTCGTTCATACTTGGTTTGGCTAAGATGATTTCGCCAAACCGCTAACAATGGAAAACCTTAGGTTTTCCCGTTTCGTCGGGAGTTTACCCTGAGCTTGCCGAAGGGCTCAAGTACCCTTCCGTTCGCTGAACCCTTTCCTAAGTTGTAACCGAATATTTTTCTTTATTTTACTTTGATCAAAATTCCAATTTGTATCCATCTCTATTTTACTAAGTGTTTTTCTGTAGTTTTCAAGGTTTGGGTTTTTATCAAGAAGTGTTTTTATACCATCTATAACAGATGTTCTTTGCAATACACTTTTAGTGTTTTTTAACGGTAACAAAGGTACAATTTTATTTTCTCTTGCATATGCCCATGAAAGCTCAATTGTACTAACACCTATTTCATCCGCATAGTAGCGCAAAATTTCTGTTTCATCTTTTATATCATCTTCCAAGCGCACTATTTCAACAAGTGAGTCAAGACCAAAAATTAAAATTGGCTCGTAGTTTATTTTGTTTTCCTCATCTATAGCACCCACAGCTTGCTCAAAAGTGCCACGCATATTCAATGCAAGCCTTTGAGCATTATCCTTAAAGCTTTCAGGGTAAACAAATGCAACAAGCTCTCTTGCGCTTTCCTGATAAAATAAAAATTGCTCGGCATAAAAAATACTTTTACAATTAGGGCACTGTACAATGTTTATTTCGCCGCACAAAAGCGCATCTTTTAGCTCAGGATTCTCTCCAACACAAATAGAGTTTAAAAGTTCTACTTCAAACTCATGACCACAGGCACACTTAACACTTTCCAACTTTGCAAACGACATATTTTCTCCATTTTGCGGCAGTACTTATTCTTATTAATTATTAAAAATAACTTTAGGTTGTTATTTAAACAAATTGCACTGTAATTTTCAAGAAAAAAAAGGCAACTTCCCATGCAACACATATAAACTATCAAACTTATCCTCTTGGGTGAAACTTTTTGTGCAGTTCCTTTATATGGTCTTTGTCTATATGAGTATAAATTTGTGTGGTTGTTATAGAGCTGTGCCCAAGCATTTCTTGCACATAGCGCAAATCGGCCCCACCAGCAAGCATATGCGAAGCGAAAGAATGGCGTAACATATGAGGCGTTATGTTTTTTTGTATATCAGCTTTTTTAGCAGCATTTTTTAGTTGTCGCCAAAATTCAATACGAGATATTTTTTTGCAAAACTTACTTAAAAAAAGCCCCCGCTCCATAGAAACATTTTTTTTCTTATCTCTGAAAAGCATATACTTTGCAACCCAATAAAGCGCAGTTTTGCCAACAGGTATTATTCTTTCCTTATTACCCTTTCCAACTACTCTTAAAAAACCAAGATCGGTATCTAAATTGTTAACATCTAAGCCAACAAGTTCTGATACCCTAAGACCGCTAGCATACATTAGTTCAAGCATTGCGCGGTTTCGCACAGAAAGCTCTTTTTCACCACAGAAAACATTAAGCAACCTTTCTACCTCTGAAACACTAAGTTTATTTGGTAATTTAGATGGTATTTTTGGCGCAAGCAAATTGGTGCTTGGGTTTGAACTTATTATACCATCTGCAGTCAGAAACTTAAAAAAGTGACGCAAAGTTTCCATTAAACGATATATTGAACGCGGGCCTAAGCCAGAAAGCTTTCTTTGCCAGAGATATTCAGTAAGATCTTTGTGTGTTAATGTTTCGGGAGTTTTTGAAAGGTTAATAAGATAAGCACTTAAATTTTTAAGGTCTGATCCGTAAGCATCAAGTGTGTTTTTAGCAAGCCCTTTTTCGGCTAACAAATAATTTAAAAAATTCTTTATGTGTTCTTGCATTTTACCCAGATCTTTAAACTAAAATTATAGCCGTTTTATCCAGTTGATGTGTGTTAAACCATAACATAAATATTTGTTTAACAAAGGTATGGGTTATGCTTCTTTTCATGCATAAGCACACAAGCTTTGCCATGGCCCGGGAGTATTGTTGTATTTTCTGGAAGGTCTAAGTATTTTTTCAGTGAGTTCATTAACACATACTCATTGCCACCCTGTAAATCTGTTCTGCCAACAGCGCCACAAAAAAGTGTATCACCGCTAAAAAGAATGTTCTCACACACTAATGATATGCCACCTTCTGTGTGCCCGGGAGTTGCAATTATCTTTAACGAGAGGTTTCCCACATTTAAAATATCACCATCAGAAAGCAAAATATCTGCCGGCATTGAAACAATTGGGTTTTCAATTGATGCTGAAAGGTTTTTTTGCGGGTCTAATAAATTCGGTGCTTCTGATTTATGTATGCAAATTTTCGCGTTATACTTTTGTGCAATGATTGTGTTTGCACCTATATGATCGCCGTGCGAGTGGGTGTTTATTATGTAGATTGGTTTTGCCCCTAAAGAATCTATTTCTGCAATAATTTTTTGGGCCTCGCCGCCAGGGTCTATTACGCAAGCAAGATTAGTATCTTTATCAACCAAAATGTAACAGTTTGTTTCTAAATATCCAACAATTATTGTTTTTAAAATATAGCTCATGGCACCTTAAAAAAACCAATGCCATATATTTAATATGGCACAAACTAAAATGCCTGCGGCAATATCATCAGCAACTACTCCAACACCACCGTTTATTGTCTGCAGTTTCTTTATACCAAAAGGTTTTTTTATATCAAAAAACCTAAACATTACAAATGCCAACACACCAAAAAACAAACTTTTTGGCAAAAACAAAACACTTACAAAAAAACCGGCAAACTCATCAATTACTATTCTTTGGTCATCTTTTATTTTAAAAATTGCTTCACAGTGCCAACTAACACTTATTGCAAGCAAAGCAACAAATACAGTTAGATAAAACGATGAAATATTATTTGTTGGAAACAAGAAATACCAAATAAAAAATGCCACAACTGTGCCAGAAGTGCCCGGCAAGCGCGGCAAATAACCACTACCAAACCCCGTTCCTAACACAAGCATAAAATTATCAATTAATTTCTTCATTGCTTAAGCAGTTCCTTGTGGGCATACATATACGCAACACCGGAACTTATTGTTGTAACAGTTGTTACAAAGGTTATCCAATATGGGGCTTTCAATAAAAACCATGCAAGTATAGGGCCAATTCCAAAGTGCGCAAACAAAGCTTGCGGCATTATGTGATAGTATTCCCAAAGAGCTGATTTAATAATTAAAATGACAATAATTGTTACTATGCAAACAACCTGCGATGTGGTTTTAAACTTGCCAGATGTTTTTGCCGGAATAATAATATTTTGCGTGGCCGCGATTGAACGCAAACCTGTTATAATAAACTCTCTGGAAATTATAAGAATTACCATCCATGCCGGAACATTTAAATCCCTCATACCAACAAAAGATATTAAGGCGGCAGAAATTATTAACTTATCTGCCAGCGGGTCTAAAAATATGCCAAGAGTGGTTACAGTGTTTTGCCTGCGGGCAATTCTTCCATCATAAATATCTGTAATAGTTGCAATTGAAAAAATAAATAAGGCCAACACACGAGTTGTAAAATCGTTTATATAAAGAAATAAAATTAAAAATGGCACCAAAAAAATTCTAAGCAGTGTAAGTTTGTTTGCAAGGTTCATTGTTTTACTCATTAATGACAACCCCTAATAAGTCATAATCTTTATATCCGTTAATTTTAACTTTCAAAAATTCACCAACACTCGCATGCCCTTTGAAAAAAACACAACCATCTATTTCTATTGATTGAAAAACAGTTCTACCTTTCCATCCCCTAACTTTTTTACCGTCAACATTTATAAACTCACACGATTCATGGGCAACTGCTTCAAAAACTTTGCCAATTAGCATGGCATTTTTTTTACTTATAACTTTTTTTTGCAACAGCATCAATTCATCTTTGCGAGCTTTTTTTGTTTTTGCACTAATTTTACCTGGTATTTTCTGTGCTTTTGCACCGTCAACATTTGAGTACTCAAAAACCCCAAGATGGTCAAACCACCCATCTTTAACTACTTTTCTAAGCTCTGCAAATTGCTCAGAAGTTTCCCCTGGCAGACCAACAATTAGTGTTGAGCGAATGAATATGCCAGGCACTTCGGATTTTATTTTTTTAAGAACACCAAGTGCACCTTTTGGGCGAAGCATAAGTTTTAGAATTTTATCACTTGTGTGCTGTAGCGGAATATCAATATACTTGCAAACTTTTTTGTTGGTGGCAATCTCTTTTAGCAACTCCTGAGTTACCGAGTTGGGAAATGCGTAAAGAACTCTAATCCAACGAATATCTTTAATTTTTGAAATTTCTTGTATAAGTTTACTTATAGCAAATGTGCCATAAATATCTTTACCATAAGCTGTTGTATCTTGCCCAATTAAAATTATTTCTTTTACGCCTTTTTTGGCAAGACGGGCGGCTTCTGCAACAAGCGACTCGATAGTTCTGCTTTTATACTTTCCCCTAAGCTTTGGAATTATGCAAAATGAACATTTATGGTTACACCCTTCGGAAACACGCAAATACGCACTTGGAAACGTCCACGAAATTGGCCTTTCAAGAGATGTTTCTAAAAGGCCTCCAGGTGCACCAACTAACAGTTTACTTTTTAGTGCTTTGCGCTCAGTGACCAGCTCTGTTATTTTATCCAAGTGGCCTGTACCAACAAAACCATCCACTTTTGGAAATCTGCCGAGCAGTTTTTCTTTTTCCGACTGGACTAAGCAGCCACTAACAAATATTTTCTGGTTTTGTTTTTTTTGTTTGCAAACAGAAGCTATCCACTGAGCCGACTCTGTTTTTGCATCTTCAATAAAAGAACAAGTGTGAATTATTACAATGTCTGCAGAGTCAATATCATCGATTGTAACATATCCAAACTCAAGCAACATTGCCACCATACTTTCGCCTTCAACAACATTTTTTGGGCACCCAAGCGCAACAAAAGCAACTTTCTTATTATTTTGCACCTGCGTTTATATCCTTAAGTGTTAATTCAAGCTCTCTAACTTTACCATCTATTTTTTCCCCTTCGCTAACAAGCTCTATTTTGTGCCCGTTTAGGTAAACCTCAACTCCTGACTCATTTCCAAGTTTAAGATAAAATTTCTCATTTGCGTTAAAAAATCTTTGGGTGTCCTTGTTAATAGTCCCTTCAAACAATGCCTTTTTATCTGATATTACCCTTACCCAAGTGTTATCTAACCCTACAACTTTTAATTGCATAGCTTTTGCAATGCCAAAACCTTGATTGAGCGAATAATTCTTTTGATTGTGCCGTTTTAAAAGTGCATTTTGCAAGTTTACTTTGATACCTTGCACTGGGTCCAAAGGTGCTTTCTTTGTTATATTTTCCTCATTTTCTTTCGTATCAAATACTGAAATATTTTTAACTGTGTCACAAGAAGGAACACCCTCAGAAACTTGCGTTAAAGTTGATGTTGAAGTTTTAACTGATGTAAATGCATCATGGCTTAAAATTAATGGTTTCATCTTACCAAAAATAAAAAATGCAACTGGTACACTAAGAACAAGTAATGCTGTAAGTGCAAAAATTACAATTAGTGTCATTGAACTTGATGGTTTTTTATTGTTTTGTTTTTTTTCTGAAACTATTTGCTGTTTCTTTGCTATGTTTAACTGACTTTTTTGTGCCACACTCTCTAAATTTTGAGTATATGAGTTTATTATTTCATTTGGATCTATTCCAAGAAAAAGCGCATACCTTCTTAAAGAACCAATAAAATACACCGTAGCATGAAATTTTTCTGATTCCATGTTTTCTAATGCGTCTAATTGATAGGGCGTAATTTTAAGACGGCTATGAACCAACTCCAAGGAAAAACCCTTGGTTTCTCTTGCATTTTTAAGTTTTTTACCAAAATCTTTCATGCTTCCCCCTATGTCGCATCCCCACCTTTGGCGGGACTTACTTCGTTGTTCTGGCTCGGATGGGAGTCCTCTCGCCAGAATGCTCCCCGAGGGAAACCTTGTTTCCCTTCGGCGTTCGGCTCATCCCGCCAACGGCGGGATTTGCCTCACTGAACCCTTCCCCAGTTGTAAAAAACATCTATGTCGCATCCCCGCCTCTGGCGGGACTTACTTCGTTGTTCTGGCTCGGTACCAACGGTTGACCACTTCATCAACCACTTCGAGTGCCCAGGGCACTCTCAAAAGAACATTTACTCTGATAGGTCAATAACATCAACATCTTTAGCAGGCTTAAAAACAAAACTACTCTTCGGAATACCTGCGTTTATTTTATAATTTGAAAATTGCGTGTTTTGAGCAAACGAACTGTTCCTTACTTTAATCAAAACAGGCAAATAGCTTTTTGCATCAATTAATACATCTATAAAATAGCCATTATTTTTCTTTGATGCAAATGTTACAAGGCAAGCGTTTTCGCCAATTAAACTTTTAGCGCTAAATAAAAATTCTCTATCAAGCACATTCCAAAACTTATCCAGTGAAAATAAATCTAAAGGCAGTGGCGAATTTTTGTTCCAATTTGAAAGTTTATCTGTAATTGCCTGTTTTTGCGATGGTGTATAAACAAACAAAGTTTTTCCATTACAATAAAAACTCTGCTCTAAATCGCCTTTTTTTTGTTTTATCACAAATTTTTCAGGCGCCAAGTAAAATACAGAGCCCACAATAGCATCTGAATTCGTGGCACTTTCGTTGCTACTAAATTGCTTAAATTCAAAAGAAACATCTTTTATTTTTGAAAGCAATACTCTTGAACTTGTAATGATTTCAGCTTCTTTAGATTGTGTAAAAAGTTTATTCTTGGCGGCTCGTGCATTATTTTCTGCGGTTAAGGTTGAATAGTTTATAAATAAAGTTACCGATACCAATAAAACAAAAAATAAGTTTTTACTCTTCATTTGGGTTGTCGCCAATGTTACCAAATGTTTTCAGGTACTCATCAACACGCGTAAAATCTATTGACCAGCGGTTTGTGCCCTCCGGTTTATTTATAAAACCCTTCATTTCAAGTATACTTAAAATGTTTGTTGCCCGAGATGAAGAACCAAAGTGAGCCTTAAGCAAATCTTGCGAGATCCTTTTTCTTTCCTGCATAAGCTTTAGTGCGCGTACAAGCTCTTCAATTTCTTTATTATCGTTTGCATCAAAACTTGAATTTGCCGTTGCAGCACTAATAAGCACATCTTCATAAAATGGCTTAATGTTTTGACTCAAAATAAAATCAACTACTTTGTTCGGGTCTCTTTCTGGCACATACGCGCCCTGAAGACGATCAGGCCTTGAGGCACCGGATGGCAGGAAAAGCATATCCCCACGTCCAAGTAAATCTTCAGCACCAATTGTATCCAATACAACGCGAGAATCAACCTGAGATGTTGTTTGAAATGCGATACGCGCGGGTAAATTTGATTTAATAATTCCTGTTATAACATCTACCGACGGTCTTTGTGTGGCAAGTATAAGGTGTATACCAACTGCTCTTGCCATTTGCGCGAGCCGCTGAATTGAATCTTCAACTTCTTTTTTCTGCACAACCATAAGATCGGCAAGCTCGTCAATTATTATAACTATGTAAAACTCTTTTGACCCACCAGTCTCTGTCATTTTTTGATTATAACTTTCAATATTGCGCACCGACTCTTTTGCAAACTTTTCATAGCGTTTTTCCATAACACGCACAAGCTTTTTAAGTGCTGCAGCAGCTTCTTTTGGCTGAGTTATAATGTCAGCATCTGTGCATTTTACACTTGGGTCGTATAGGTGAGGTATGCCCCTGTAGCATGTCAGCTCAACCCGTTTTGGATCTATTAGCAAAAACTTTACTTCATCGGGTTTTGCCTTAAAAAGCATTGATAGAATTAAGCTATGAATACCAACACTTTTACCTGAACCTGTAGCACCCGCAATTAACAAATGAGGCATTATTTTAATGTCAGTTACGGATGGGCGACCGTCGGTTGTTTTACCAAGGCCAAAAGTTAGCAAAGATTTAGAATTTTGGAAATCTTGGCTTTCAACAATCTCACGGAAACTAACTATGCAACGCTTTTCATTTGGAACCTCTACCCCAACAGCGGACTTTTCCGGCACAGCAACAATACGCACAGAAACGGCTTTCATGTTTAGCGCAATATTTTCACTAAGGCCTGAAACAGTTTCAATTTTTGTTCCCGGAGCAAGCTCCATATCATAACGCGTAACTACAGGACCAGGAATAATATCTTTAACCTTTGCGCTTATTCCAAAGTTCTCAAGCGTTTTTTCTAATATTTGGGCATTTTTTGTAAAGTCCTGTGCAGAATTGCCCGCAATCAAATCTTGCTTTACTTCAGAAAGCAAGTCAACACTTGGCAATATATAATCTGCAGCAGAACCGTTAGAAAACAACTCAAGTTCTTTTGCATCAGCTTCCGGTTTATTTTGCAAATTTTTCGGTTTTTCATCACGCTTTTTAGAAATATCATAGGTTTTTATTGTAGTTAAAATAATTCTTGGCAACTCTTTCTTTTGTAACTGTGGAATGTTTGGCAGAATCATCTGAGGAGCTTTTGTGTCTTCTTTAGAACTATGTGGCTCATTTGGAAAAAATATTTTTGGCACAGATGAGTTATTCTTTTTAAGCTCTTCTCTTGCCTCTACCCATTGATGATAATCTAACACTATGTTTTTCCAAAATGCCTCTAATACTTCCCGCATAGAAATACGCATAAGCATTGCGCCAAAATAAACAAAAAGAATAAACAAAGCAGAAAGTGAAAGATAATAATTGTTAAGTAATATCTTGTAAAAAAACGGGCTTGCATTGCCTATCCATCCGCCAAGTTGTTCTATATCTTTGCCAAATTTAATATCCCCAATCAAATCCAGAAAACTTGTTGCGAACAAAAGCAACAATGCCGATAGAAAGAGATCAATTCTCAAATGTAATTTAAACTCATTTTTAAGATAGACATACCCCTGCCAACAAATTAGCAAAGGAAGTAATATTGCCGCCCAGCCAAACAAGCCATTAACCACTGAGCTTATCGCACCGCTAAAAACACCAAACTGAGCTGGAAATAAAATGCAGTATAAAATAGCAATTGAGCAAACAAGCAGAAATATACCTTTTAATTTTCCGCGGAGGGCTTCATTTATTGGTTTTGTTTTAACTTTAGACCTGTAAAAGTTCTCTCTCATAATTAAGCACATTGCCCTATTAAATTACATAAACACAAACAGCTTACTTTGCAAACAGAAAAACCAACACACTTACAACAAGACAATAAAACCCAAAAATATAAAGTTTGTTATTGTTTAAAAGTTTAATGAGGTAATGGATTGCAAATAAGCCAGCTATAACAGCAACAAGCATACCTACTGCCACAGAGCTATAAGACACGCCAATATCACCAGAAAAATCTTTAAAACCTAATAAAGCTGCGCCAAGCACAGCAGGCACAGAAAGTAGAAAAGAAAAGCGGGCTGAATCGGAACGCTTATACCCTAACAACATTGCCACAGCAATTGTTGAACCAGACCTTGAAATGCCAGGCATTATGGCTAAACCCTGAGCAATACCAATTAGCAAAGCGTCGCCTATGCCAAAGCTATTAAACGCTTTTTTTTCTTTTCCAAAAAATTGGGCAGTAAATAGTATGATTCCGGTAAAGAATAAAAAAACAGCTACTGAGCTTACCGATGAAAATGTCTGTTCAAAATAATCTTTGCCGGCAAAACCAATAACGGCAGTGGGTACCGATGCAAGTATTAGTAGGTAAAGTGTTTTTTTATCAGTTGTAAAAAGCGCGGGGATATCTTTACGGAAATAAATGAGAACGGCTATAACGGTTGCCAAGTGCAACATTATGTCAAAAAAAAGTTCAGGCTTATTCCAGCCAAGAAAGTGTTGAAAAAATACAAGATGCGCACTGGATGATACAGGCAGGAACTCAGTCAGCCCCTGAACAAAACCCAATATTGCCGTAGTTAATGTTTCTGCCATATATATCCTTTAACAAAATTACTATACGTTAAAGTGTATTCAACCCTGAATTTGCACAAAATAAAAATGCCGGCCGTTTGCCTGCCCAAATTATTTTGAGCAAACCACCAGCCGATAAATTAAACTGCAAATTATTTCTTAAGTGCTACAGTTACCACAGGGCCGGAGTTTGTAATTAAAACTTTATTTTCCCGCAAAAACCAATCAAATCGTGCATATTTATAGTTTTTCAATTACAAAAATATCTTGACCAACACTAACTGCTTTACCATTTTCTACAAGTATTTTAACTATCTTTACCCTAGCATCAGCTTTTATTTCATTCATAACTTTCATAGCTTCAACTATGCAAAGAGTTTTACCGACTTCTACCACATCGCCCTCTTCAACAAAAGCCGGAGATGATGGAGATGCCGATCTATAAAACATACCTATAATTGGCGATTTTATGCTATGACCTACGACAGCAGAACTCTCAGGAGCAGTTTCCTTTTGTTCTTGCACATAAACAACTCTATTTTCTTTTGTTTTTCTTTTAAGCGAAATTTGAAAGTTTTCATCTTTCAACTCTAAACGCTCTATACCTTCATTTTTCATGAGGTTATAAAGAGCATCAACTTTTTCTTTTATGGGGTTTGATGTTCCGTTCTGCTTTGTCATACAAAACTCTCCGATAATTTTGTTATTTATGACCTTCTAAAAGTGCGGCCTTGCGGCTTAAATTTATACGGCCTTGGCTGTCAATTTCAATTGCCTTAACTGTTATCTCATCACCCTCAGAAACCACATCCGACACATTTTTAACAGGTGTTTTATCTAACTGAGAGATGTGAACAAGACCTTCTTTACCCGGAAGGACCTCTACAAAAGCACCAAAGTTCATTATTTTTGTAACTCTGCCTTTGTAAATCTTGCCAATCTCAATTTCTGCTGTTAAAAAATCAACCATGGTTTTTGCACTGTCAACTGCGGCAGAATCGGTGCTTGATATAAACACACGGCCATCTTCTTCAATATCAATTTTAACACCCGTTTCTTCTTGAATGCGTCTGATATTTTTGCCGCCAGGCCCAATAAGAGCACCTATTTTAGACGGTGATATCTGAGTTGTAACCATTTTTGGAGCATAAGCAGACATTGTACTTTTGGGCTTACCAAGTGCCGCATCCATTATATCAAGAATTTTTATTCTGCCTTGTCTTGCCTGCTCAAGAGCCTTTGCCATTATCTCAACTGTTAAACCTTTGATTTTGATATCCATTTGAAGCGCGGTAATACCATTCCTGCTACCAGCAACCTTAAAGTCCATATCGCCTAAATGGTCTTCCATACCCATAATATCAGAAAGAATTGCGTACTTATCACCCTCTTTTACAAGCCCCATGGCAATGCCGGCACAGCTTGCTTTTACATTTACGCCGGCATCAAAAAGCGCAAGTGAACCACCACAGACCGAGGCCATTGATGATGAACCGTTTGATTCAAGTATATCTGAAACAATTCTTATTGTGTACGGGAAAACATCTTGTGATGGCAAAATAGGATAAAGGGCTCTTTTTGCTAACGCACCATGACCAATTTCCCTTCTGCCTGGGGAACGCTCAGGCTTTGGTTCACCGGTTGCAAAACCAGGGAAGTTATAATGGAGCATAAATCTTTCTTTATACTCTCCATTTAGCTCATCCATTATCTGCATATCTCCTGGTGAGCCAAGTGTTACAACAGCTAATGCCTGTGTTTGCCCACGAGTAAAAAGCGCACTTCCATGAGCTCTGGGTAAAATGCTACTCAAGCATTCAATCGGTCTAATTTCATCTAATTTTCTACCATCGGCACGAATGTTTTTTTCAAGCACTAATGCTCTAGCACTTTGATAAAAAAGATCTTCCAATGCGCCTACTATATAAACCGCGCTTTCAGGATATTTTTCTGAAAATTTTACAATGGTCTCTTTTTTAAAATCACCCCATGCTTCATCTCTTTCCGACTTTCCTTTACGGCTTATTATTTCACCCATAAAAGGCTTTGCATATTCACAGACATCATTAACAAGGGTACTGTTTACTTGAGGAATAGAAACTGCAACCTTTTGTTTTCTGGGCAATGACAATTGAAACTCACATATTTTTTTAACTTCACTTTGCGCTAAAGAAAGTGCTTCAATCATTTCTGTTTCTGAAAGCTCTTTTGCCCCAGATTCTACCATTGAAAGTGAATCCATAGTTCCTGCAACCACAAGGTCAAGTGATGATAATTTTTGCTCTTCAGTTGTTGGGTTTACAACAAGTTTGCCGTCAATTTTACCAATGCGTACGGCGCCAATTGGAGTGTCATAAGGAATATCGGATATCATTAACGCAATTGAAGTGCCTATCATTGAAATAACATCAGTGTCGTTAATTCCGTCCGAGGAAACAACCATTGCACTAATTTGTGTTTCTCTGTCCCAACCTTCCGGAAACATTGGCCTGATGCTTCTATCAATTAAACGGCTTGTTAAAATTTCGCTTTCATGAGATCTACCTTCTCTTTTAAAAAACCCACCAGGAATTTTACCGGCGGCATAAGTTCTTTCTTTGTAATCGACAGTTAATGGAAGAAATACATTGCCATCTATAAAAGCCTTTGGCTTTGATGCCGAAGCCGCGCTAACCAATACAGCTGTTTCCCCAACACTTATAAGACAAGCACCACTTGCCTGTTTTGCCATGCGGCCAATTTCAACCGTGTATGTCTTTCCTGCAACATCAAACTTACTTACGATAACTTCATTCATAACTACCTTCCCTTTTTAGACGCCCCAAAAACAAAGACACAAAAGATCCAAAAACGCTCCCCATTAGGAAACTTTTTGCATCCTTTGCATCTTGGGAACGACTGTTTTTATTATTATTTATTTTCTCAACTCTAATTTTTGAATTAACTCTTGATATTTTTCTTTAGAGTTTTTCTTAAGATATTCCAACAGGCGACGACGCTGACCAATAAGTTTAAGGAACCCATGACGAGAAGTAAAATCTTTAGGAAACTTTTTAAAATGTTCTGTAAGAAGATTGATTCTGCCTGTCAATAACGCTACCTGAACTTCCGGCGAACCTGTGTCTGTGGGGTGTACTTTGTACTTCTCAACAATCGGCTTCTTGTTAAGCATCTTCGCTCCTCATTTTTATACTTAATTTATTTTATTTACTGCTTTATTGCCTTTGGGGATTTTAACAAAAATATCTCATAATGTAAATAATTTTATATCTTTTTCTACAAGTTTATTGGCACGCTCAATATCTGAGGCTATCGCACCTTTTAACTCCAAAATACTTTTAAATTTTTTTTCAGAGCGTAAATGAGTGCAAAAATGTACTTTTGTTAACTTGTTTGGCCAATTTCCGCTAAAACCTACCAGATGCGCCTCAAGACACAAAGACCCATTTGACATTAAAGTTGGCCTGTATCCCACGCTAATCACAGCTCTGCGCAGTACAATATCGGATGCAAGTTGCACAAAACCACTAAATATACCTTGTGGCAATATTATTTCATTGTGCGTTTTGATGTTAATAGTAGGAAAACCTATCTTAGTTCCCATCCCTCTGTCTCTATATGCAAGACCAGTCACAACATAAGGCCTGCCAAGTAGTTTTGCGGCATAGTAAACACGACTATTGTGTATAAGAGTGCGTATTCTTGAAGACGATATTGCCATATTCCTGTATGCAAGCGGTTTAACGGCAACCAGCTTTGAGCCAAACACTACAAGATTTTTTTTAAGCCAGTTTATATCTCCGTGCCGCGCATAACCAAGTGCAAAGTTGGTGCCAACAACAAGGTAACGCATATTAAGTTTTTTTCTTAAGAATTCTTTTACAAACTCATCCGGAGTTATTTGTATAATACTTGGGTCTACCTCTAAAAAAATAACCTCATCAACGCAAAGCTTTGAAATAAGCTCTTGTTTTTGCTCCGCAAGTGTAAGTAAACCGCTTACCGACCTTACAGGTTTGCTAAGAGCAATTACAACGCTTTTGAGTTTTTTTTGGCGAGCTATAGAAATTAAACGGCTTATAAGATACTTATGCCCTCTATGGAAACCGTCAAATGTGCCAATAGACACAGCACTTGGTTTATGCATTTGTTAAACTCATTAAAGTTTCTATTGAAATTACTTTTTGCATAAGATTTTCTATATTGTCTTTATTTATTTCTTGCATATCAATGGAGTCTGCATAACTAAAAACTCCTGAGCTTTCTCTGCGTAAAAACTCTAATGTTGCCCCACAACCAAGCTTTTGCCCAAGGTCTCGTGCTATGCTTCTTACATAAGTTCCACTTGAACATTTTATTGTGCATAGCACACTTTTGCCATCACACTCTATTGTTTCAATACTATTTACAGTTACTAACCGCTCTTTTCGCTCAATACTTATACCGGCACGCGCCAGCTGATAAAGTTTTTTGCCTTGCACTTTAATTGCACTAAACATTGGTGGTATTTGAGCAAGCTCACCTACAAATGTAGAAAGTGCCATATTTACCTCTGAAACACCAAAAGGTTCAAAGGGTTTTTGTTCAATAATAGTTCCTGTAATATCGTCTGTGTCTGTAGTTGTACCGAAGAGAATTTTAGCAAGGTATGTTTTTTCGCACCGCATCAGTTTGTCTTGCAGTTTTGTTGCTTTTCCAAATACTACCAAAAGAACACCTTGCGCCATTGGGTCTAATGTGCCGCAGTGCCCCACTTTTTTTACGCCAATTACTTTTTTTACACGATGAACAACTGCAAAAGATGTTATGCCTTTGGGTTTATTAATGTTTAAAAGGCCGCTTTCAGGAAACATTAAACTTCTCTACTAAATAACTGCTAACGACTTTAATTGCATCATCTATGCTGCCTAAAATACTGCACCCAGCTGCATTTTTGTGCCCACCGCCGCCAAAGTGCCCTGCTACTTCGTTAACATCAAAATAATCTTTTGACCTAAAGCTTACCTTGACTTTACCGGACGCATCCTGACGGAACAGCGCCCCAACAACACATTGCGGCAATAAAAGCGTATAATTTATAAGCCCTTCAGTTTGGCTGTCTTTAGCCCCTGCATTAACCAATACTTCGGGTGTTACAACCATATAGGCAAATTTTCCACCACACTCTACTTTAAGCGAGTTAAATGCCTCACCAAAAAGTTTTAATGTTGAAAGCGACATACTTGCATAAACTTTTTCATAAAGCTCCACAGGTCTTACGCCTGAGTCAACCATTCTGGCGGCAAAACGCAATGAGTTGGAGTTTGTGTTTGACTGCTGAAATTTACCTGTGTCGGTAAGCACACCAACATACAAACAAACGGCTTCTGAGGTTTGAATTTTTTCGTTTAAGGCATAGAAAACATCTGCCACAAGTTCGGCGGTTGAAGAGCTTTTTGAATTTACATAATTTATATGCCCAAATGTGCCGGCACTAATATGATGATCCATATTTATTATTACCTTTGCCTGATTTGAAGAAATAATAGCGCCCATGCGCTCAAGGTCGGAGCACTCTAAAATAATTGCCAAATCATAGGAAGATTCTGTTTTGGGTGCAATTATAATGTCTTTTGCGCCAGGGAGAAACATCAGGTAATCGGGTATTGGGTCTTTGCTAAAAACACTTGGCAACTTACCTAATCGTTTTAATAAAGACGCCAAAGCAAGCGCCGAGCCAATTGTGTCGCCATCTGGCTTTAAGTGACCTGCAATAAAAACACTCTGGCTTTGTTTTATTACTTGCGCAATGGCTGTTGGTTCGTTTTTTTCTTCAAGCATTTTTTTTCTTGGTTGTTTTTCGGCGGGTTTTTTTTGGTTCTATTTTTTCCTGCTCAATTTTATGAAGCAATTCAAATATCTTTTGAGCTTTTTGTGAAGTGTCATCGTACTGAAAAAAAAGTGTTGGTGTTCTGCGCAGATTTACTCTGCTGGCCAATTCGTGGCGCAAATGGCCTATGGATTTCTGAAGTATTATTTTAGAACTTTCAACAACCTCAGGCGTTCCTATTACTGAGTAAAATACACGAGCATCTAATAAATCATCGGTCAATTTTACACCAGTAACAGTTACAAAACCAAGTCCAGGTTTATTAAACTCCAAAATAATTTTAGAAAGTTCTTGTAAAATCAGTTCAGCCACTCTAGTTGAACGCTTATATGCCAGCATTTCAATTACTCCGCAAGTTTTCTTGCCACTTTTTTCTGCTCAAAAACTTCAATTACATCGTCTACTTTCATTCCAATGAAATCGCTTATACCAATACCACACTCATAACCCTTTTCAACTTCTTTTGCATCATCTTTAAATCTTTTAAGCGACACTATAGAACCTTCGTGAATTATAACACCGTCACGCATAACTCTGGCAGTTGCGCCTCTAATTATTTTGCCTTCTAAAACCATACTTCCCGCTATGGTTCCAATTTTAGATGCCTTAAAAACCTGCCTAACTTGTGCTTTTCCTACTAAAACCTCTTTTATTTCAGGTTCAAGCATACCTTCCATAGCGGCCTTAACATCGGCTATTAAATCATATATGATTTTATAATTTCTTACGCTTACACCTTCGTGTTCAGCAATTCTTTCCGCCGCAGGTTCTAACTTTACATTAAAACCTATCACCAACGCATCTGAAGCGGCCGCAAGCATTACATCGGACTCATTTACATTACCAACGCCACAATGAATTATGCGTAAATTTATTTCTTGTGATGGAAAACGCTCTAATGAGTCACGTATAGCTTCTATTGAACCCTGTACATCGCCTTTAACAACAATTCGCAAATCTTTTATTTTACCTGCACTTACATCTTCCAAAGACAGATGGTGGAGCGGCCTAAGATGATTTTCACGAATTTTTGATGCTCTGGTTTGTGCAATATCTCTTGCAATGCGTTCACTTTCAACAACCACAAACTTATCACCAGATTGTGGCGTGGAAGTTATACCAAGTACTTCTACAGGTGTGCTTGGGCAGGCACTTTGCATTCTAATGCCATGTTCATCTTGCATTGCGCGTACTTTGCCATAAGTGTTACCGATAACAAAATTATCGCCAACTTTCAGAGTTCCCCTTTGAATTAAAACAGTTGCAACTTGCCCTCGCCGAGGATCTAACTTTGCTTCAATCACCACTCCTGAAGCATTACTGTTTGGGTCAGCCTTTAGCTCCATAAGCTCGGCTTTAAGCAAAATCATTTCAAGAAGCAGGTCAATGTTTATACTTTTTTTAGCTGAAACATTTATTGTAATTGTATCACCGCCCCAATCTTCAGGGACTAACTTATATTTTGATAACTCTTGCTTTATTTGTTCGGGATTTGCACCTGGAAGGTCTATTTTATTTATAGCAACTATAATCGGCACATTGGCAGCTTTTGCATGGTCGATTGCTTCAATTGTTTGGGGCATAACTCCGTCTGTTGCGGAAACAACAAGCACTACTAAGTCGGTTGCTTTTGCACCCCTTGAGCGCATAGCCGTGAATGCCTCATGGCCTGGAGTGTCTAAAAACGCAATTTCACCTTTTGCGGTTTTTACTTTGTAAGCACCAATGTGCTGTGTAATACCACCCGCCTCACCACCTGCTATATTACTTTTTCTAATCGCGTCTAGTAATGAGGTTTTTCCATGGTCAACATGGCCCATAATTGTAACTACCGGAGCGCGCGGCAACAACTTTGCGGGGTTTTCAATAACTTCGTGTTCAGCTTCATCTTCATAAAGTGAAACAAATGAAACCTCGTAGCCAAACTCTGTGGCAAGCAATTCTGCAGTGTCAGTGTCAATTTTTTGGTTTATTGTGGCAAGAGAACCCATGGTCAAAAGCTTCTTTAAAACATCTACGGGCTTTTGGTTCATTTTCTCAGCAAGAATACGCACAGTTATGGTTTCGTTTATTGAAATTTTCTTTATCTTTTTTTCTTCTTCTATCTCTGGGGCATTCTGAGTTTGTTCGGCTGGGTTTTTTGGCGCATTCAATTCGGCAAGTTTTTCTTCAACCGCTTTGTTAATTTCTTCCGCGGTTCTTGGAACTGCTTTTTTAGTTTCTTGCTTTGGTGTTGCAACATCTACAACAACTGCCTTTACGGGTTTACTAACCACCTCTTTTTGAATATTTAAAACAATCTTTTTCCCTTTATGTGCTTTTTTATTTTGTTCTTTGGGTTCTTGTGGTTTTGGCACATCAGGTTTTACGCTTTGGTCTTCCTTTTTCGCTGCAACTTTTTTCTTAGCAGATACTTTTTCAACTGCAGATATTTTTATAACCTCGCCGGTTTGCTCTTTTTTTGGCTGCACTGCCGCTTTTGTTTTTTTAGCTACAGTTGCTTTGGCCGATGAAACCTTTGAAGAGGTGGTAGTTTTTTTAACCTTTTTTTTAGCATCAGAAATAACAGCCACACCAACTTTTGCAACAGCTGCTTTTGGGGGCTTTGCAGTTTTTTTATCTGTATCGGCAACTTTCGCAGTCACTTTCTTTTTAATTTCCTTAACTTCTTTTGCTTTCTTTTCCGTCATTGTTAGTTTTCCTCTCTGGCATTGCTTGTCATTTACTTAAGCTGCTTTTTGGCTGAGTTAATTATCTTTTCGGCTGTTTTTGCGCCAATACCCTGAAAAGCTGTTAGTTCATCTACACTGGAGTTCGCAAGTTTTTCAATATTTGCATACCCTGCTTTTATAAGTATTTCAGCAGTTTTAGGACCTATACCTTCAATACTTGTAAGCTCCTGTGCCGATGTTGCAATCCTCTGTAATGACTCTGCATGGCGCTGCCCTTCCGACTTTATATCAATATGCCAGCCGGTAAGCTTTGCGGCAAGGCGCACATTATGCCCATTTTTGCCAATGGCAAGCGAAAGCATATCATCGGAAACAATAACTTCCGCGCTTTTATTTTCTGGTGAAATTATATTAACACTAAGCACTTTTGCGGGTGAAAGTGCCGATGCAATGAACTTTATTGGGTCGGTTGAAAAAGGAACTAAATCTATCCTTTCACCGTGCAATTCATCTATTATTGGCTTAACTCGCGCACCCTTAACGCCTACACAAGCACCAACAGGGTCAACTTTTGAGTTGTTTGAAACAACAACAACTTTGGACCTCAATCCCGGCTCGCGCACAATATTTACAACGTCAACTAACTTTTCATAAATTTCTGGAACCTCAACTTCAAAAAGGCGCTTTACCATATCGCTATGAGAACGAGAAAGCACAACAACAGGACCGCGTGGTGTTTTATCAACACGCACAACCAAAGCTCTTATATGGTTGCCAATTGTAAAACGCTCCCTCGGAACCTGCTCAGAAATTGGCAATATAGCCTCAATTTTATTTAAATCAACCACAATGCTTCTATTCGCAAAACGCCAAACAACACCACTAACAAGCTGGCCTGTTTTTTTAGTGTATTCTTCAAACAGTTTATCTCTTTCTGCCTCGCGTATTTTTTGCACAATCACCTGTTTTGCAGTTTGGGCGGCAATTCTTGAAAAATCTTCTGTATCTAATGGAATTCTTATTTCATCGCCTTCTTTAGCATTTGGTGAAATTTTCTTAGCTTCCGCTAAATCTATCTCAAGCATTGAATTATTAACAATCGCAACCACGGTTTTTATAACATTTGCCGAGAGGCGAGATGTTTCTGTATCTACCTTTGCTTCAACATTAACATTTTTGCCAACATGCTTTTTATACGCGGAAACAAGAGAACTTTCAATTACCGCGATAATATCTTCTTTTTTTATGTTACTTTCCTGTTCAATTCTTTGCAATGCGTCTAACAACTCATTTCTTTCCGACATACTCCCTCCAAATAAATATTCTTTATTATTTAATTTAATCTAACTCTGGTGCAATACGAGCTTTGTAAACATTGCTAAAAGCAATGAGCGCCTTTTTCCCTGTAACATCATCTATCTCAAGTGTCCCATTATTAAACGACAATAACTTACCGCTAAAATTTCTCTGATTATCAAATGTTTGATGTGTTGTAACGCGCACACCCTTGCCAACAAATTTAATAAAGTCCTTCTCTTTCTTTAAAACTCTGTCTATCCCGGGTGAAGATATCTCAAGCATATAATTACCAAGCGATGGAAACTCTGCATCCAAAAAAGTGCCAAGTTCTCTGCTTAAAGCAGCGCAGTCATCAAGTTTTACTCCGCCTTCCTTATCAATAAAAACCCTTAACACACGCCTGCCAAACTCAGAAACATTTTGTATGTCAACAAGCTCTATTGCAAAGCGTGCAACAAACTCTTCAACTTTTTTTTCAATATCAATGTTTAACATAAAACCCCGAATTCTTGTAAAAAAATAAGAGTGGCAAACTCCCCACTCTTAAAGTAATTATAGCAAAAGCATTGACTATAAAGCAACAGCAACACAGGTATTTAAACAACAGTTTTAGTTTAGCTCTTTTTTTACGCGTTCAAGGGCTTTAGTTGCTTTTTCGTGAGCAGGATTTAAGCGCAGTGTTATTTCCCACAAACGAATTGCTTCCGATGCTTTGCCCTGCGCATACATAATAAGGCCTTCTTTGTACTTTTTGTCGGCTTCGGCAACATTGACCACCACCTGCTCAGTTTTTGGTACATCAGCCATGTCTTGCTTTTTGCGGGTTTTTTGCTGTGGTATTGTTTTTGAAAGTTCTTCAATTGACTTTTTAAGTAGCGCAGATGCCTTGTCTTGCCAGATAAGCGCAATATTGCCTTTTAAAGTTTTACAATAAACAATAAGTTCTTCCATTTTCTTTACGCATAAAACGAACTCTTTATTTGCAAAATGCTCTTCGCCTTGTTTATATAAACTATTCGTTTGCGCCTGTTCGTGCGCTTCTTGTTGGGCTAATTGCATATCTGAAAGATGTTTTTTTGCAATTTCTATGTATTTGTTTAGTTCTACACGCTTATTATTTATTTCAAGCGTTTTATTCCACTGCGAAAGTGCGGTTCGATAATCGCCAGTTTTGTAAGCGATAAACCCTTCAGCATAAGATATTTTTTCAAGATTGGAGCCATCGTATTTAGCATCTTGCTCCATTGTATTTACAATGTTTTGGTTAATTTCTCTGGCAGGAGCGCACTCCGAATATTCAAGTAATAAACTACAAAATTTTTCATCGGCATCAAGGTATTGTTCTGTATGATAGTCGGCTTTTGCTTGGTTGAAAAGTTTCTCCATCTCGGTTTTTCTGGCATTTTCAATTTCTTGTGCTTCTTTATAAGCCGATTGCGCCTCTTCGTAAAGTTGGGTATCTTTTTTATACTTTTTTTTGCTTTTCTTTTTTTCTTTAGAGCCCCATAGCACAGTTACACCAAAGCGATTAAATGCGGCATACTCCAAAAAGTCAATTGCATAATTAAATTGCATAAAACCGATGTTGTAACCAAAACCGGCGTTTATACGATTTTCATTTATGCCACATCTTAATAAAAAACTCTCTAAAAATTTATATTCAGAGCCAATGGCAAAAGAACTTTTTTGCTCCTCATTTTTCACATCACAGGAAAAAGCTAGTGTGTCTGAATTAAACACCTTTTGCAAAACCGGAAATGAAAATACAAAGCCAGCTCTATAAATTTGCGGGTAACGCTCATTGACAGATACAAGCTTAATTGTGGGCTCAAGCAAGTTTGCCACAGAAGCGCCAACACTAATGGTACTTAAGTTTCCAAAAACCGCGGGACCAGAAAAACTTTTAGATAAGCCCATGTCTAAACCAACTGAGCCTGCTTTTTTATCAACAAAATCTAAATAAAAATACTTTAGTGAACATCCTGTTTCCAATGAATACAACTCTTTGATCTTATACGCCACGCTTGCGGAGCCAAGATATGTATTTGTTTTTATTATTCTTGGCACATCGTTTATGTTTTGCCTTAGCTCAATATCACCACTTGAAAGGTTTGACAACATCAATCCTGCACGAACACTTTCACTTAGTATAAGAGCAGTAGATAGGTTTGAGTAATTGGTACCGTCAAAAAGTAAAAAATGCGAAAAAACAGCATTGTTTGTATTCAACCTTGAAAGCAAAGATGGATTGTAAAAAGCCGAAGAGGCATCATCGCACTGTGCACAAGAGGTTTCTCCCCTGCCATAAGCCGCAACAGACGGCCCATGCGAAAAAAACGTCGTTCTTTGCGCGGCAGAACCAACGTTTAAAACTATGGATAATGCGAAAAAGACAAACAGAATTTTTTTCATTTCATTATTAGTAAGCGGCAAGTATCTTTATCTTCTTTTGAACCGTAAAGTTTTTTAATTACACAAACATAGCTGCCATTATATAGAACTGAGCCGGAGTCATCTGTACCGTTATATTCAATTTCATTTATTCCAGAAGGCAGGTTGTCTAAGGTGCGTTGCCAAACCAAATCGCCAAACTCGCTATAAATACTAATTGAAGCACTACCATTTTGCGACATATCAACAACAATGTGTGTTTTATCGGTTGAAGGGTTAAACGGGTTTGGGTAATTAAAACTGCGCTTTATCGTAGCTATGGTTGTAAATGAATACTTTTTACTGAGTGAGCTTGCGCCGTAGTTATCAATTGCTTCAACCTGCCAAAAGTATTGTGTGCCATAATCAAGCGACTTCAATGTAAACTCAGTTAGCGGCCCTTCGTATATTTGGCTAAGCAATGAACTGTCTTTTCCAAAAAACAACCTGTATGTAACATTTGAACCTTCTGGGTCTTGCGCAAGCCACTTTAGTGTTAGCAAACCATTTGAAACAAACGCATTATCGGACAAACCATTATTTACAAATCCACTAGGCCTTTCTGTTATGGCAAATGAGCTTGCCACAAGGTCGTAAGTTCCGGGGTATTGGGCATTTGTTGCAGAATAATAATACCAATATAAGCCGGGTGTTAAATCTGCTTCTTTAGAGTATTGCAACGCGCCATTTGTGGAATTTTTAAAATCAAGGGTGAGAGTTGTTTTCTGCGCAGAACCATCTTTCCAATAGCAGACCAAAGGGTAACCTAAAGATGGAATGTTGCCATAAGGGTCTGTATAATTTAATGAAAATGTTGCCTTATTTTCTGAGGGAATGCAGAAGAAGTATGCACTGTGCGCACGGCTAACTAACTGTGGGCTTTCAAAAGCAACAAAGTCGACAAAATTGAAAAAACCTGTTTGTATTTCAAAACCATCAGGGTGGCTTTTTAGCTCACAAGAAGAATCTGCGTTGTACAAATCGACACTAACGGAGGCAGAAGATGGAAACAAAGAACAAGGAGCTATCGCAGTGAAGGCCTCAAACCCAAAACCACTTGATAAATCACACTGTCCTATTTGAGCAAATATAAGTAGAAAAAGCACGGCAAGCAATGTTTTTTGAATTATTGCATCCTTTGTAGATTATTTTCTAATTTCATATACAATAACACTACACCTAAAAAATATTTTTTACTTCCAACTTATTCCATTTTCTTTTAGGTATTGCTGCGCTTTTTCGTGTCCAAGGTTAGCAGCTTGCTTATAGCAATCAATTGCTTTGACCTGATCTCCTTTTTCGCCATAAGCAACACCCATATTTGCGTAGGCGTCAGAGTATTTTGGACTGATGTTTATGGCTTTTTCATACTGTTCAATTGCTTTACCATACTCTTTTTTATTTATATAAGCCGTACCCATATTATTGTAAACTTCAGAAAAATTTGGATTTATTTTTATTGCTTCTATATAGAGTTTAATTGCTTTATTGTAATCACCTTTGTAATGATATGCAAGACCCATTTTAAAATACGTTATAGAATCTTTTGGATTGATGTTTATTGCTTTTTTATACTGCTGAACTGCTTTGTCATTCAATTTTTGGGCAATATAAACATCGCCCATATTGCTATATGCATCAGAATATTTTGGATTTATACTTATTGCCTTATTATACTGCTCAATTGCTTTGTCGAAATTCCCTGCTTTACCATAAGCAATACCCATATTATTGTATATCTCGGAACTTTTTGGATTTACCTCTATTGCTTTCTCATACTGTTTAATTGCTTTGTCATACAACCCTTTGGCAACATAAGCAAGACCAATGCCTGCATATGTTTGGAAATATTTTGGATTTACGCTTATTGCTTTTTCATATTGCTCAATCGCTTTATCATAATCACCTTTTAAGTAATAAATAACTCCTAAATTATTAAAGGCCTCAACAAATTTTGAATTTATACTTATACCTTTCGCATAGCATTCAATTGCTTTGTCAAAATTCCCTGTTTTTCCATAAGAAACACCCATATTATAATAGGCCTCAGAATATTTTGAATTGATGCTTACAGCTTTTTGATACTGTTCAATAGCTTTTTCCATATTGCCCATTTTGTCATAAGCAATACCCATATTATAATAAGCCTCAGAATACTTTGGATTAATGCTTACAGCTTTTTCGTATTCTTTAATTGCCTTTTCAATACTACCTGATTCATCATAAGTAACACCCATATTGTAGTAGGCCTCATAATCTTTTGCATTAATGTTTATTGCCTTCTCAAAGCGTTGAGTTGCTTTGTCTATATTGTCCGTTTCACCATAAGCGACACTAATCATAATGCACAACAACATCATTACAATTCCAATTTTGAAAAACTTCATTTATAAATTCCTTTACTATGTTGTTTTAAGTATTGCAGACAAAATAAATGCTTTGACACACCACTAAAACGCTATTGAATTATTGCACCTGTAGTAATTTATTTTTTAATTTTAATATAGTGGCAATTGCGTCTTGGCTTGAAACAAGCATAACTTCACCTGAATGCCTTAGTTTTATTTCTATTTTGTCGTCTTTTAGGTTTTTTTCACTTACTACTACTTTTATTGAAATACCAACCAAATCGGCATCTTTAAATTTAACACCGGCCCGCTCTGCTCTATCATCAATTAATACATCTACACCAAGTTTTTGCAAATTTTTATAGAGGGTTTCGGCAACTTCTGCGGTTTTTGGCTCGTCAATGTTTACAGGTATAACAACAACCTCAAATGAGGCAAGAGCAATTGGCCACTTTATGCCGTTTTCATCATGGGATTGTTCAATGGTTGCAGCAACAATTCTTGAAACTCCTATGCCGTAACAGCCCATTATACTTACTGTTTCTTTGCCTTCTTTGTTTAAATATTGCGCGTTCATAGCTTTTGAGTATTTTGTTCCAAGTTTAAATGTGTGCCCCACCTCTATGCCGCGGCAAAACTTAAGCTCTTTGCCGCAAGTTGCGCAATAATCATTATGTTTTACTTTTCTTATATCGGCAACTATGTCTGCACTAAAATCTCTGCCATAGTTTATGCCTGTAAGGTGATAATCTGTTTTATTTGCGCCTGATACCGCGTTTAACATACCACAAATAGCATTATCTGCCACTATTTTTACTTGTTTTTTTAAACCGACCGCCGGACCCGCAAAACCCCGTGTCGCACCACTTACCTCTTCTATAACGCTATCTTTTGCAAGCACAATTTCATTTGCCCCAAGCAAGTTTTGTAATTTATTCTCATTTATTTCACAGTCGCCACGCACTAAAGCAATTACTGGTGTGCCATCTGCAACATAAATTAGCGTTTTAATAAAGTTGTCTTCTCGTTTACCTATTAGTTTGCTAACCGAAACAACACTGCCAACACCCGGGGTATGAACTTCTTTTAGCGCATCCATTTTATCTGATAATGGTACTTTTTTTGTTATTTTAAATACTGCTTTTTCGGTGTTTGCACCATAGCCGCAATCGCAAAAAACAATTTCTTCTTCACCTGTATCGGCTATTACCATAAATTCATGCGAAAAACTGCCGCCTATCGCACCGCTTGTTGCCTCTACCGCTCTAAACGAAAACCCACAACGAGCACAAATTCTTTTGTAAGCATCAAAAACTATTTTATAATACTCGTCAGCATTTTTTTCGTCCGCATGAAATGAGTAAGCATCTTTCATATAAAACTCTCTGGCGCGCATTACGCCAAAACGAGGCCGTATTTCGTCGCGAAACTTTGTACCAAACTGGTAAAGCATCATTGGAAGTTGCCTGTATGAACGAATTTCGTTTCTTGCAAGTGCTGTTACTGCTTCTTCGTGAGTTGGGCCAAGGCAAAAGAGAGAATCTTTTCTATCGGAAATTCTAAATAGTTCTTTTCCGTAAATTGCCCAGCGGCCTGTTTCTTCCCACAGTTCTTTTGGCAACATTATTGGGAATAAAACTTCATTGCCGTCTATAGAGTTCATTTCTTCACGAATAATATTTTCAACTTTTTTTAATACTTTTAAACCAATTGGCAACCATTCATAAATGCCTGAAGCAACTTTTCGTATCATTCCGGCCCTAAACATTAGCTTTGCGGATATTACATCGGCATCCGAGGGTGCTTCCCTTAATGTTGGAAGAAACAACTTTGAGTAACGCATTTTTGCTCCAATTATCGTGAAATTTTTATTATTGTTACATCAAACTGATTAGTTGGCAATTTTACAGTTACTTTATCGCCTTTTGCATGGCCCATTAACGCCTGACCAAATGGTGACTGCATTGAAATTTTGCCGTTTGTTGGGTCGGCTTCTTCAACATCTACAAGTGTGTAGGTAAATTCATCACCATCGGAATCTTTAACACATACAGTTGCACCAATATAAACCGTCTCGGTACTTATCTGCGATTCATCTATAATTCTAGAGTTGCCAAGTTTGCCCTCTAATTCCCCAATACGGCGCATAAGGTTTGTGAGAGATTCTTTTGCAGCATGGTATTCGGCATTTTCACGCAAGTCGCCGTGTTCGCGGGCCCGTTCAATTTCAAGTGTTATGGTGGGCTTTCTTTCTTTTAAGCGATGAAGTTCCTCCACAAGGTTTTTGTAACCATCTTTTGTTAAGTAAATTTGATTAGCCATTTTCTTTTCTCCAATTAATAACAAATTGCATAAGTGTTTTTACCCACTCACCTGGTGCTACATTGCCTGCAATTTTGCCGTTCATAAATAGTATGCCGGTATCTTTCCCGCCGGCAATACCTATATCGGAATCTAATGCCTCGCCGGGACCATTTACAACACAACCCATTACCGCAATTTTAAGTGGTTTTTTGTTGGAAGCAATTAAGGGTGGAATATTAAGCTTCTCAAGCTCTGTCTCTAAAACATTTACAATTTTTATTAAGTCAACCTGACAACGCGAACAAGTTGGACAAGATATTATTTCTATGCCGCAAGAAGACAATCCAAGCGACTGCAAAATTTGATATCCTACCTTTACTTCTTGGCAAGGATCAGCGGTAAGTGAAACCCTTATGGTATCACCAAGCCCAAGTGAAAGCAATATACCAAGCCCAACAGAAGATTTAACTGTACCGCGCATTAGCGAACCGGCTTCTGTTATACCAAGATGCAACGGATAGTTTCTTTTACTTGCAAAAAGTTTATATGCCTCAACTGTTGTTAAAACATCCGATGCCTTTAATGATACTGCTATATCGGTAAAGTTTAAATTTTCAAGTATTTTTATGTGTTCCATTGCGGCATCAACAAGCTTTTGCGCCTTTTGCGCATAATCAAGTTTTTTACCGTTATGCAAACTTTTAAGTGAGCCGGCATTTACACCAATTCTAATTGGCACAGACCTTTTTTGCGCGGCCAGCACAACCTTTTGCACATTTTCTTCTGAGCCAATGTTGCCCGGATTAATTCTAAGCTTATCGGCGCCATTTTCAAGTGCTTCTATTGCAAGACGCCAATCAAAATGTATATCAGCAACCAACGGGAGTTTCGTTCTCTTTTTTAAAACCCTAAAAGCTCTGGCAGCTTCCATGTCGGGCACGCCAAGGCGCACAATTTGACAACCGGCTTTTTCTAACGCTTTTATTTGCGCAGCAGTTGAGTCAATATCTTTAGTTTGCGTATTTGTCATTGACTGCACGGAAATTGACGCTCCGCCGCCAATTAACACACCGCCAACAGATAATTGTTTTGTGTTTTCTCTGGTATAAAATTTATTTTTTGTCATTTTTTAAATGATGAGATTATTCTTGCGATATCGCCATAAGTGGCAAAAACCATAACTGAAATTAGAAAAACAAAACCTATTAATGTTGCCACTTGTATTGCTTTTGCGCTTACCTTGCGCCCACTTACACCTTCTATTATTGCAAACATAATATGGCCACCATCTAACACAGGTATAGGAAAAAGATTAAACATTCCAAGCGCAACTGAAAGCACACCTAAAAGGTACAGTAACGACGCTAAACCATCGCTTGCCGCTTTACCAAGAAACTGCATAACACCTATCGGGCCTGCCAGCTCCGGCTTTTCGCCCTGTGTAATTTTATCGTATAAATACTTTGCAGTAAATACCGTTTGGGTTATTGGAACTTCTATGGCAAGTTTTATTGAGCTAAAAGAACTTAATTTTTCAAACTCTATTTTTGGAGCAATGCCAACAAGAAAACGGCCACTAACCGGGTCTTTATCTGCTTGCATATTCACCGTTAAAGTTGAAGTTCCACGCGCAAGAATAAATGAAATTGCGCCATCACTTGCGGCAATTGTTTGCGATATATCTTCCCACTTGTTTATCGTTTTACCGTTTATTTCTTTTACCAAATCACCACTAAGAACACCTGACATTGCCGCCGGCATACCCGATTTCACCTCTCCAACATAAGGTAATTTTGATGGCCCTGCAACACCCCAAAATAAAAAAACCACGGCAAATAAAACTGCTGCAAGAAAGTAATTCATAAGCGGTCCAAATAAAGCAATAATTAGCCGCTTGTACCATGCCTGTGAAAAAAATTCATCTGGTGCACCGCTAAGGCCTTCAACATCTTCTCCCTTCATTTTAACCATACCGCCAAGAGGAATTAAACAAATGCTGTAACGAGTGCCGGCTTTTGTAAAACCAAACAACTCAGGGCCAAAACCAATTGTAAATTTTTCCACGGCAATTTTATATATTTTGGCAAACATAAAATGCCCAAGCTCATGTATTAAAACCAAAAGCCCAATACCAAAAACCACCGACAACAACTGCAACAGCGTAATTTTTAAACCAAGCATTAAACTCTCCAATTTTATTTGTTTTTAAAAACTGTTTTATTGCTAGTACTTAACTTTAATTTACTTATAACTATTTAACACAGCATTGCGCACAACAGCATCTGTAAAAATAATATCATTTAGCGCTGGATTTTTTTTATTTTTAAAACCCTTGAGTGCTTTTGCAACAATTTGCGCAATATCTGTAAATTTAATTTTATTATCTAAGAAAAGTTCAACAGCCACCTCATTTGCCGCATTTAACACTACCGGCATCAACCCACCCATACGACCAGCATTTAGTGCAAGCTCAAGGCACGGAAAACGCCTAAAATCCGGCGGAAAAAACTCCAAAGTGCGTGGCCTTGATAAATCCAATGGTTTAGCACACGACTTAAACCTTTCTGGATATGTAATGGCATACTGTATTGCTATGCGCATATCTGGCTCTGACATTTGCGCCAAGGTTGAGCCATCAACAAACTCTACCAAAGAATGCACTACCGACTGAGGGTGAATGACTATTTCAATTTTTTCAAACGGCATATTAAATAGAAAATGTGCCTCAATAGCTTCAAGTCCTTTATTCATAAGAGTGGCAGAATCAATGGTTATTTTTTTACCCATTAGCCAAGTTGGGTGTATCAACGCCTGCTCAACACTTGCATTTGTATGATTTTTATTTTTGTAAAAAGGCCCGCCTGATGCGGTTAAAATTATTCTTTTTGCGTTATGCGCATCGCCTTTTAAACACTGAAATATGGCAGAGTGTTCGCTATCAACAGGAATTATTTTAGCGCCACTTTTTTTTGCTTCTGCGTAAACTATATCGCCGGCTATAACAAGTGCCTCTTTGTTTGCAAGCGCGACAGTTTTGCCGGCCTTAACCGCCTCAATTAATGGTATAAGTCCTGCGGCACCAACAAGAGCACAAAGCACTGTGTTGGCACTTTGAAACGAGGCAAGCTTAAGTAAGCCCTCTTGCCCAAAATAAATTTTTGTGCGTATTTTATTTTCTTTACACCACTTACGCAAAAGAATTGCAGAGTTTTCATGCCAAATACTTGCAACTGCTGGCTTAAACTCAAGCAATTGTTTCTTAAACAGCTCAACATTAGAGTGAGCGCTTAAACCACTCACAGCCACTTTTTTGCCCAATTTTCGTATAACATCAAGCGCCTGCGTTCCTATTGAACCGCTTGAGCCAAGAATAACTATTTTTTTCATGTTTTAAAAACCCTTGATGATTGTTAGGTAATAGTAGAAAAATGGAGCAGTAAAAAGGAAGGAATCAAACCTGTCGAGCATTCCGCCGTGTCCTGGCAATAACTCGGCCGAATCTTTAACATTGGCATTTCTTTTAAGCAATGATTCACTAAGGTCTGAAAACTGCGATATTAACGCGACTACCACACCAATAATAATTGCTTCAGTTGTAGAAAATAAAGTTTTATTAATAGCAAAGTGAACAATTGAAACAAAACCCCAGCTTGCAAGCGCTCCGGTAACAACACCACCTATTAAACCTTCTATTGTTTTTTTAGGGCTAACTAAAGGTGCGAGTTTGTGTTTACCAAACTTTCGCCCAAAAAAATACGCGCCCGTATCTAACACCCAAATAACCGCAAATAAAAAATAAACAATTATCGCGCCGTCCGGCATAAAATCTCTTATTAAAATAAGGTGTCCCAACGCCCAAGGAATGAAAAATGCACCAAGAAATGTTATGCCAACGCTTTCAATAGACCTATTAATTCTGCCGGCAATAATTTCATATAGGAACACCGGAAGAAGAATAAAACTTAAAATAGCCGGCGTACCCAAATTATGAGACAACATACCGTTTTGGGTACCATTAACATAAATTGAAAGAAACAGTACAATTCCTGTTATTGTACCAATAATCGGCTGTGAGGCATAACCTGCCTGTTTTACCAAAAGAAAGTACTCAGTTAACGCAAAAACAACAACAAAAAGCATTAATAATAAAAAGGCAATACCGCCAAATTTTATACATATAAGAACTAATGGTATACCAATTAAAGCAGTGATAAGCCTAGGAAGAAGCATTTAATTTAAACCCTTAAATTCCACCATATTTACGATGGCGTTTTTGATAATCACTAATGGCTTGCTCAAGCGCATGGTGAGTAAAATCTGGCCAGAGAGTTTTAGTAAAATAAAATTCTGAATATGCGCATTGCCAAAGCAAAAAGTTTGAAACCCTCATCTCACCGGAAGTTCTAATTACAAGGTCAGGGTCAGCTATTTTGGCAGTATCAAGTGCCGCAGACAGTTGTTCTTCGTCTACTTTTTTTACACCTTTTGAAAATAAACTATTATAAGCTCTTACAAGCTCATCCCTACCACCATAATTTAATGCCAAAATTAAAATAAGACCTGAATTTTTAGAAGTGCAATCAATAGTTTTATTAATGACATCTTGTACATCTTGTGATAAGCGGGCAATGTTGCCAATTACATTGAAGCGGATGTTGTTTGCATTAAAAGTTTTAAGCTCATTTTTTAGGTATGCTTTTAAAATAGTCATCAGTCCCGATATCTCTGTTTTGGGCCTAGACCAGTTTTCTGTTGAAAAAGCGTAAAGGGTAAGAGCTTTAATGCCTATTTGAGAACAATACTCTGTTATCTCGCGTACGCGCTGTGCACCCTTTTTATGCCCAAAAATACGGGCAATACCCTTAGCCGCAGCCCAACGACCATTGCCATCCATTATTATGGCAATGTGCGCAGGCAAACAATCTAAAGGTATTTTATTAGTTGCACTTATCAAAATAAATCTTACTTCGCACTACCACTAATGCAGCTAACTGGGCAAGCACTGGCACACTCACCACAATCGGTGCATTTGGCTGCGGCTATAATATATTTACCATCATCTTCAGAGATAGCTTCAAAACGACAAGTTGATGCACAAACCCCACAACCTACACACTGCTCTTTGTCAATTGTAAACGCCATAACTGCCTCCGTAATTTTTCCGCAACCGCGGGTTATTAAAACACACTTATCGGTAAATTGAAATAAGCACGCTTATATTTCTATAATATCTTTTTCTTTTACCGATAACATTTCATCGATTTTACCAACATGAAAGTCGGTTAAGTGTTGAAGCTGAACTTCTGCTTTTTTGCGTTCGTCTTCAGTAAGTTTTTTATCTTTTTCTGCTTTTTTTATTTCGTCAATTAACTCGCGTCTTTCATTTCTTAGCGACACTTTATGCTCTTCAGCAATTTTGCTGGCAAGTTTTATCATTTCTTTTCTTCTATCTTCTGTTAAAGACGGTAATGATAAACGAATAACCTTACCATCGTTTAATGGGGTAAGGCCTATGTCAGATTTTTGAATTGCTTTTTCAATTGCTTGCAACTGCGATATATCCCACGGCCTAATTTCAATTGTTCTTGCGTCTGGCACGCTTGTGCCTGCAAGTTGGTTTATCGGCAACAGCGAGCCATAACTTTCAACCCGAATATTATCTATTAATCCTGTGCTTGCTCTGCCTGTGCGCAATAGAGAAAACTCCGCTTTTAATTTTTCAAGCGTTTTTTTCATTGATTCTTCACCATTTTTAAGTAATTCTTGCAAAAACATTTTTTCCTCCGAAACTATTGAACCCAGATTTCGCAATAGGTTTAAGAACCGAGGCGAAAGAGATGGAGGCATTTTTGACGCAAAAATTGTAGCGAATGGTTATTCCATTTGCAAGGCTTTTGCGGAAAAAAATGTCCCATATCTTTTGACGAATTCCAAATCCTATTACAAAATCAGGGTTGAACCTTAGTCCCAATATTAGCACCAGATAAAACTTTTAAAAGGTTGCCCTTTTTATGGAAATTAAAAACATATATTGGCATTTTGTTGTCACGGCAAAGCGCAAAAGCCGAGATATCCATAACCTTAAGGTTTTTTTCAATTGCATCGGCAAAAGAAAGCGTTGAAAACATTTTCGCGTTTGGCGTTGTTTTTGGATCCGCCGAATACACACCATTCACTTGAGTTGCCTTTAGCACGCAATCGGCTTTTAGTTCAACTGCACGCAAAGCCGCGGTTGTATCGGTTGTAAAATATGGGTTCCCGGTTCCACCGGCAAGCAAAACCACATAACCGTCTTTAAGATATTCAATTGCTTTTTTCGGACTATATCGCTCAACAATTTGTGTTGCATCAATTGCCGAAAGAACCACAGCTTTAACACCTGCACTTGCAAGTGCTTCACGCATAGCAATAGCATTCATAACTGTTGCAAGCATTCCAATGTAATCAGCGGCTACACGGTTCATTTCTTTTCCCGCGCCACGCCAAATGTTTCCACCGCCAAGCACTATAGCAACTTCAACACCCTTTTTTACAGCAGGCAAAATTTCTTGAACACTTTTTTTAAGACCGTTTGTTGTTATGCCAAACACACCGTCGCCAGCAAGCGCCTCGCCTGAGAGTTTAAGTAAAACCCTTTTTAGTGTTTTCATAATTTCACCATTTAACTTAAAAGAATTGTTATTCTTCGCCAACTTTAAAACGAGCAAAACGACGAATTACCATATTTTCACCAATCTTGCCAATAAGTGCGTTTAACATATCTTTAACTTTTTCTTTACCAGCGGCATCTCTAATATAAATTTGATCCATTAAACAAACTTCCGAGTAAAACTTCTCTAACTTACCAATCAGTATCTTTTCTATAATATTCGCAGGTTTGCCCTCTTCTTTTAATTGAACTGTATATATCTTTTTTTCTTTTTCAACTATTTCTGATGGAACCTCTTCCCTTCTAACATACTGAGGGCTTGCAGCCGCAATTTGCATTGCTACTTCTTTTACGAAATTTTGAAAATCTTCTGTTTTTGCAACAAAGTCAGTTTCACAATTCACTTCCACAAGCACGCCAAGCTTACCGCCGGAGTGTATATATGAGTATACAAGTCCCTGGTTTGCCTTTCTTTCTGCTTTTTTTACGGCAGATGCAATGCCCTTTTCACGCAGCCACTGCACCGCTTTTTCTATATCGTCGCCGCTTTCTTTTAGTGCCACTTTACAATCAACAACACCAGCACCGGTCATAGACCGTAGTTTTGATATTTGTTCCATTGAACTCATTTTCCTACCTCGCTTTCAATTGTTTTATTAATATTAGCATCCGCGGTTACAACATTTGTTTCTTTTGACTCATCTGCTACTTCATCTGTTGTTTTAGCTACCATATCCTTACCTTCTAATACAGCATCTGCTACTATTGAACAGAACAGTTTTACTGCCCTTATTGCATCGTCATTACCTGGAACTGGGTGATCAATATCATCAGGGTTGCAGTTTGTATCGCAAACAGCAACAATTGGAATGCCAAGTTTTCTCGCTTCAGCTATTGCGGTATGTTCTTCAACAGGGTCAATTATAAAAACCAAGCCCGGCAACGACTTCATATCTTTTATACCTTCAAGAGATTTATGAAGTTTGGCGCGTTCTTTTTCAAGTTTTGAGAGTTCTTTTTTTGAAAGCACGGCAAAAATACCGTCGGCCTTCATTCTGTCAAGCTGGTTTAAACGGCCAATAGATTTTTTTAGGGTTTCAAAGTTTGTTAGTGTACCGCCAAGCCATCTGTCACAAACAAAAAAAGCACCGCAACGAACAGCCTCTTCTTTTAATGGAATTTGCGCTTGTTTTTTTGTACCAACAAATAGAATTTCTTTTTTTTCAGAGACGGCATCGCGGACATATTTGTAGGCTTTTTTGAGTTCTTTTACGGTTTTCTGCAGGTCAATGATGTGGATTTTGTTTCTTGTGCCGAAAATGTACTTCGCCATTTTCGGGTTCCATCTTCTGGTCTGATGACCAAAGTGTACGCCTGCCTCAAGCAGGGCCTTCATTGTGATATTGGACATTAATATGTCCTCCTTTTGGTTTTTTCCGGCCTTAGCCGGACCCCCGCAAATTGCGAGGGACTTCCACCCCGTTGCACTTACCCCAGCCCACCAATATGATGGGACCCTGGAGAAAACCCGAGGTGTGTTTATTTTTACAAATAAACTAAATCTACAAAAAACTGTGTAAATTCTGGTTGATGTTACAAAATTAATTGATGAAATTCAAGCCTGATTTTGGCTACTACTTGCTGCTGAACTATCAAATAAGCTGAACAAATATAATTTAATGAACATAAGAGCAATGCAGAAACTAATTACTTACTACTGCCTTGAAACCATAAAAGAAAGACGCTCTATTTCAACTGTCATATCTATATGGCGCACTTTTACATCAGAAGGTAGCTTTAACTGCTTTGGGGCAAAGTTAAATATGGCTTTTACCCCTGATGCAACAACCTGTTCTGCGACTTCTTGGCAGACGCTCTCAGGCACAGTAAGTATAGCCATTTTTATTTGCTTTTCTTTTACAATGTCGGCAAGCTTACTCATTGGGTAAACAATTATACCAGATATGTTTTTTTCAATTTTTGATGAATCTTCATCAAATGCCGCAACTATTTTAAAACCCTGTTCCAGAAAACCTTTATACCCCAAAAGCGCTTTGCCAAGGTTGCCAGCACCAACAAGCATTACATTCCAACTTTTATCCAACCCTAATATTTTTTTTAGAGATTTTTTTAGCTCTTCTACATTATATCCTTTGCCACGGTTACCAAAATGCCCGAAGTATGTAAAATCCCTTCTTATTTGTGTATCAGTAAAACCAGTTTCAGCCGAAAGCTCTCTTGACGAAACCCAAGGTTTATCGTCAAACTCCCTTAGAATTCTGTAGTAACGCGAAAGACGAGGAACAACCCTTGTTGGTATTTTTTGTTTTTCCATAAATTTATTTTTCACTGAAAATGGGCAGGAGTTTTTCAGTGCCCCCCTAACTAGTAACCAAGTTCCTGAGCTACAAGCAACACGAAATACTGTGTGTAAGCTGGCTTTTTTGAAAGCACAACTTTTATGTTGCATATTCTATCACTACTGTTGCAATCTGAGCAAATGCCGCTTTGCGCGCATGGTGTTTTAAGCTTTAAGCGCACCGCATTTGCTGGGCCTGCAACAAGGCGTACACGTTCAAATGCGGCCTCTTCGTTTTGAACAATTTTATTTATGCCTGCAACCGCAATAACTTTTTGTGGCCCGAATGTCATACCACCAACCCTATTGCCAATTTTATCTACAAATACAAGTTTACCATCTGTTGTTACAGCATTTGGGCTGCCTATAAACACATTGGCAAGCAGGGCTTTGCGCCTTGTTTCAATCATTTCTTCAAAAGACATTTCATGAGTGCTTACAATTATATTATTTCCTCGTTCTTTTAATGTTTGCAAAATACCCATTTCACCCAGCGTCATAGAACCACCACTGCCTACGCTTTCAGTCGGGTGAACTAATTCTAATATTTTTGCTGTTGCAGCTGCGGCATTTTCAAAAATAAACACTGTAAAGTTGTTTTTTTCAAGTGCCTTCACAGTTGAGTTTAATAAATTTTGGCTTTGTATAATAAGATTTTTGTCCATAATTTTACCTAAATAATTCTTACAACTTCATTTATAGGTTTGCGTTTTGTTGGTTTTACAATATCTTTAGCACGACCAATTGGAACCAGCGCAAAAAGCTCATCAGGCGAAGAAATTTCAAGCATGCCTTCCAACTCTTTTTTTGCAATTAGCGGACCGCTCATCCAGCAACTGCCATAACCCATACTGTGAGCACAAAGCAACATATTTTCTATTGCTGCACTAACACCTTGCTCACCCGCAGTAGATATATACTCTTCTTCAACACCATACCTTTTAAACATTCTTTGAATTAAAGAATCGTAAGGTTTTTTTATAACAGCAACAACAACCGGTGCACTCGCGAAAAACCCAAAGTAATTTGCATAGTCGTTAAATGATTTAAGTGCGGATGCAGAATTTATATTACTTACAACAGATACCAACTTATCTTTTACAACTGAAAACATTTTATTTTTTACTTCATTATTAGTGACTGCAATAAAACCCCAATTTTGATTATTCCCACCCGATGGCGCCCAAGTTGCGGACTCTAAAATAGTTAAAATATCGCTATTGCTTATAGGTTCATTGCTAAAACTTCTAACACTTCGTCTATTTTTTATTGCATCAATAACATTATTTAATTCTGACACTTACATCTCCAGAGAGAAATTTTGAAACTGTTCCATTTTGTTTGACTAAAAGCCGACCGTAAGAATCTATGCCTACAGCTTTGCCAAAATACTCGCTATCTAAAGATGCAACTTTTACATTTTTATTTATTAGATATGAGAGCGCATTGTAATTCTCTTTCATACCAACAAAACCATCTTTTAAAAATTGTGAGTATGCTTTCTCAAACTCAAGTAAAACTTCTCGCAAAACTTCTATTCGCGAAACCGTGGCACCTTTTTCTAAAGAAAGTGTTGTGGATGTATTTAATAGCTCAAACGGTAAAAGATTGTTTATATTTAAACCAATACCAAGTGCAACCCAACGAACCATATCGGCTTCAGCAGCCGTTTCTACAAGTATGCCACAAACTTTTTTACCCGAAATAAATATATCATTTGGCCATTTAATTTGTGCGCTAAAACCAAGATTTATCAATGCTTGCGCAACACTAAGAGATGCCACCAGCGATATCTGCGCGACATTTTGTAACAACATTTTAGGCTTCAAAAGTAAACTAAACCATAACCCACCCGACGATGCGTGCCACTTTCTTGCCATTCTGCCATAAGCACTATTTTGTTCACAACCAATTATCAATGTACCGTCAGAATATACATCCGCATTTTTCTTTGCCTGTATTTGAGTGCTGTTGGTTTTATTTAAGAAAATTGTTTTTTTAATCAATGAACATTGGCTAAGCGATAGCAGTGTACTTTGTGCACTAAACTCATCTGATGAAACACTTAATATTTTATAACCAAGATTTTTTACACCATCTATACAATAACCACTGCGCCTAAGCTTATTTATTTGCTTGTTTATTGCGGCACGAGATACTTTTAGTTTTTTTGCAAGGGTTTGGCCCGAAATATAGTTGTTTTCAGACAGGAGTTCTAATACATTCATTTTTTGCATTCTATTTCTAACGAGATATCTGCCGCGGCGGCTGAGTGGGTAAGTGCCCCTACTGATATGAAATCTGGACCAAGTGCGGCAAGGTTGCGTACTGTTTTTAATGAAACCCCGCCTGAAATTTCTATTTTAGGCCTATTGGTTTTTCCTAACACTTTTATAGTTTTTATGGCTGTTTTAAGCATTTTTATATTCATATTATCAAGCATAATCACATCAGCTTTAGATTTGATGGCTGCTAATACTTGCAAGTGGGTTTCGCACTCCACTTCTATTTGTATTTTTGGTTTGCGTTTTCTTATTTTTGCAATAGCCGTGCTAATACCTTCTCCCGCACCGTTTGTATTTCCAGAAAGCTCAATGTGATTGTCTTTAAGCATTGCCATTTGAGCAAGATCCATACGGTGGTTTTGAGCACCACCACAGCGGACAGCATACTTTTCAAGCAAACGCAGTCCCGGAATAGTTTTTCTGGTGTCTAGAATTATTGTTCCACTACCCTTTATGGCATTGACATAGCTTGCAGTAAGTGTTGCAACACCTGATAAGTGCTGTATGAAGTTGAGGGCTGTTCTTTCTGCGGATAATATTGAACGGACAGAAGCTGTTAACTTTAATATAACCTCTCCGGCTTTTGCCAATTTACCATCTGGTATTAGAAATTGAAATTTTGCTTTCGGGTCTAACTCAAGAATTGTCTGAGCAAAAACATCGCAACCGCAAACTACGCATGCAGTTTTTGCAAGCAACGAGGCGCCAACTATTTTTCTGGCAGGAACAACCGAGAGGGTTGTTATGTCTGAGAAAGCGGCATCTTCTTTAAGTGCCGCAATTATTGTTTTTATTGTAATATTTAGCAATTCTTTATTCATTTGCCGCTTATATTACAAAAAACCGAGTAATTATTAAAGTTTTACTATGAGGCTCAATTATTTCTTTTCATTTGTGTGGTGCTTAATAACTGTTCCGGAAACAATAAATAGTACTTCTTCGCAAATATTTGTAGATAAGTCGGCTATTCTTTCAAGGTTGGCAAATATGCGCATAATGTGCAATGCTCGTTCTATAGTTGAAGCATCAGAAACCATAATTGTTATAAGTTCACGGGTGCTTTGGTCTTTAAGCTCATCAACCTCTGTGTCGGATAAACAAACTGATCTGGCAAGAGAGACATCATTATTTACAAAAGCTTTAATACTGTCGTGTACCATTCCTGTTACAATTTTTGCCATTCTTGGAGTATCAATTAGTGGTTTTACGGAAGGACGGCCTACAAGGAACTGGGCGCTCTCAGAAATATTTACAGCATGGTCACCCATTCTTTCTAAGTCAGTGTTCATTTTCATAACCATTAAAACTATGCGCAAATCGATAGCTTTTGGTTCGTACTGGGCTATTACAGTCGTGCAGGCCTCATCAATCGCAAGTTCAAAAAAATTTGCTTTTGGCTCTAATACATCAATTACTTCTTTTAACAACGACTCATTGCGTGTAAGCAAACCATTAATGCTTTTTTCTATCATTTCCTCAACAAAACCAGCAAACTCTGTAATTTGTTTTTTCAATTCTGTAATTTTTTCTTGATACATTTCTTCCCCCAATTAAAGCTTATTTTTATTTTAATTACCCAAATTTGCCAGTAATGTAATCTTCGGTGCGTTTATCGCGTGGCACGGTAAATATTTTTTCTGTTCTATCAAATTCTATTAACTCCCCCATATAAAGAAATGCCGTTTGGTCTGAAATTCTTGCCGCCTGCTGCATATTGTGGGTTACAATTATTATTGTGTACTCTTTTTTTAATTCAAGCATCAACTCTTCAATTTTTTTGGTTGATATTGGGTCCAAACTTGCGCACGGCTCGTCAAATAAAATTACCTCTGGCTCTACCGCAAGACACCGCGCTATACATAAGCGCTGTTGCTGACCTCCAGAAAGCCCTAATGCACTATCATGAAGCCTATCTTTTACCTCGTTCCAAAGAGCGGACTTTTGAAGTGACTCTTCTACTTTGTGCGCTATAAAGGATTTATCTTTTATCCCTTTTATTTCAAGGCCATAACTTAAGTTTTCAAATATAGTTTTTGGAAACGGGTTTGGCTTTTGAAAAACCATACCAACCATGCGCCGCAAATCTACAACATCAAAACTTTTGTCATAAATATCTTGACCATCAAGTGTTATTTTACCTTCAAAACGCGCGATTTGGACTAAATCATTCATTCTATTAAATAGGCGAATAAGTGTAGATTTTCCACAACCAGACGGGCCAATAAAAGCGGTTATATTATTTTTTAATATGTATATATTAATGTCGTTCAACGCTTTTTTGGCACCATAGAAGAAGTTGATGTTAGTAGCATTTATTCTTATTTTATTTTCTGTAGGTTTCATTTTTTCCTCTAATTTTTAATGCACATAACTCTTTTTTTGTTTTTGCCGCATCATTATTGCTGTAGCGGAAACCAATAATACTAAAACCAACAGTATTAAAGAACATCCGTAAGCTATGGCAGTTTGCTTTTCAGGGTGAGACCCTTCCGCCATTAGAGCGTATATATGATATGGCAATGCCATTACCTCAGAAAATGGTGAATCAGGATATCTGCGTGTATAAAATGTTGCGGCAGTAAATAAAATTGGTGCTGTTTCACCGGCAGCCCTGCCGATACTTAATATTACGCCTGTTAAAATACCTGGCCACGCGCTTGGAATTACCACTTTTTTTATTGTTTGCCAATGAGTTGCGCCAAGTGCAAGTGATGCCTCTCTTAACGATTGAGGAACTGCAGTTAACGCTTCCTGCGCAACAGAAATTATGCCAGGCAAAATTAAAATTCCAAGTGTAAGCGCGCCTGAGAGTATTGAAATACCAAAACCAAAAAACTTAACGAATATTGCTAAACCAAAAAGTCCAAAAACTACAGAAGGAACACCAGCGAGGTTATTTATGCTCATTCTAATTAAATTTACAAACGCACCTCTTGGGCTGTACTCGCACAAATAAATTGCACAGGCAAGGCCAAGTGGTAAGGCAAAAAGAATTGCGCCAAGTGTTAAATAGAAAGTTCCAACTATTGCAGGTGCAACACCACCTGCAGTCATAAACTTTTTTGGAACAGCTGTTAAAAACTCAAAGCTTATAACACCAATACCCTTTGAAACTATAAAGTAAACAATTGTTACCAAGAAAAAAAGTGTAGTAATCAGACACAAATATAGAAAAATAAAACCTATGTTTTGCTTAATGGAATTTATAGTTTTTAAAGTTATCATCGGCTTAACCCAAGCTTGATACGGTATTTTTTACTAATTATTTCAGCAACAATGTTTATAACAAAAGTTATTAAAAATAAAACAAGCCCTATGGCAAAAAGTGCATGATAATGAGGACTTCCTAGAACCGCTTCACCCATTTCTGCGGCAATTGTTGAAGTCATTGGCCGCACTGGCTCAAAAAATGAAGTAGGTATAACAGCCGCGCCACCTGCAACCATTAAAACAGTCATTGTTTCGCCTACTATTCTACTCATTCCAAGCATTAAAGCAGTTGAAATTCCAGAGCCGGCCGCGGGAACCACTACACGGGTAAGTGTTTGCCAACGGTTTGCCCCAAGCGCAAATGATGCCTCTCTGAAAGAACGAGGCACATAGCTCAGTGCATCTTCGGTAATACTGCAAATTGTCGGTATTGCCATAATACCAAGTATTAAGCTTGCGCTAAACGCGCAAAGGCCTGTTGGCAAATTTAATAGCTTTTGAATAAAAGGAGCAACAACTACCATGCCAAAAAAACCAAAAACTATTGAAGGAACAGCGGCAAGCACCTCAATTAACGGTTTTAAAATTGATTTTTGATTAGAAGTCGCGATTTCATTTATAAATAAAGCAGAACCAATACCCAGAGGTACGCAAACAAACATAGCTCCGATAGCAATCCAAAAAGAAGCAAGTATTAACGGTAAAATGCCAAACTCGGCAGGGTCGTGCGTAGGGTACCAAAGTTGGCCAGTAATGAAACTTATAAAATCCACACTTTTCAACACAGGCAACCCTTGCCAGAAAAGCACAAAAATTATTCCAAGCAAAAAAAGCAATGACGAAAATGCAAGCGCGCTAAAAAGTATTTTATATATTTGTTCTTTTATTTTTATCATATTTAAACCCTCGGGTAACAGCAGAATATCTGCTGTTACCCTAAGTTCCTTAAGCGCAGGTTATTTTAATGCAACAAAACCTTGTTCATCAACCAACTTTTGACCTTCTTGACTTTTAATAAAATCTATCAACTTTTTTACATCACCTTTTGGGCTGCCATTTGTATACATAAACAATGGCCTTGAATATACATACTCTTTTGTAAGCACTGACTTTTTTGACGGTATAACTCCATCTATACTCAAAGCTTTTACCTTTTCAGATATAAACCCAAGTCCTACATAGCCAACTGCACCAGGGGTATTAGATACTGTAACTGCTATCTGCTGGTTAGATGCCATTGTAAGAGCATCCGAGCGCACTTTCTGAGCATCAAGTGCAAGTGAACCAAATGCTTCATAAGTTCCGCTTGCACTGTCTCTTGAAATAACAACTATCTTTGCATCTTGCCCACCAATCTGTTTCCAGTTTGATATTTTACCGGTATAGATGTCCTTTACCTGCTTTTTTGTAAGTGCAGAAACAGTGTTTGAAGGATTAACAATTACAGCTATACCGTCCATTGCAACAACATTTGCCTTTGCAATAACTCCGCGACCTGCTGCTTTTTGAATTTCTGAATCTTTCATGGAACGCGACATATTGGCAATGTCACAAGTTCCCTCTACAAGAGATGTTGCCCCAACGCCAGACCCACCACCACGCACACTTATCTCAATATCTTTGTTGGCATCCATGAATACTTCCGCCGCCGCTTGTGCTATTGGAAGCACGGTGGTAGAACCATCCATTACAATCTTTTTATTTACCGCAAAACAATTAACCGCAAGAACCGTCGCTAAGAAAATCGCTACTAAACTTTTTTTCACTGATTTCTCCTTGTAATAGTTTTTTAATACTTCACAAATAGCTACTTAAAACTTTACAACAATATCTGCCTGTAACAAGCTTTTTGGCGTTGTTTGAGAGTTACCTTTAATTGCATCCATCGCGTAATAGTCAAGTGTCAAACTGGTTGATTTTGTTAATCCAATCTCAATAATGATTTCATCTCCAAGCGCATTTGTTTTTCCGCTGTACGAATCGGAGTCCGGAAAAGCATCAACAAAAGCATCGGTTTGAAGCCATCTTCTTAAATACTTTACCTGCCATTGACCAAAATCACCAACCTTTGCAAACCCAAACTTAGCACCTGCAGCATAACCGACATTTTGTTCGCCAGAACTGTTATTTACAACATAATCACTAAATAAGCCAAGAGAGTATCCAAATAAATCAGAAATTGTTAATTCAATACTTGGGTTAAGTGCTTCAAAAGAATTTTTTAAACCAGTCGTCGCTCCAGTGTTTGTACCTGCATTAAAATCAAGAATTTTATCTTTTACATTAAAGGCATAATAAGCAACTGCGGCCTTAACATTTAACATATCATTTACTTTCCAATTAGCTCCGGGCTGAATGGCAAATAAGCTTGGATCTGAAGAATCAGTTGATGATTCATCAATTGTAATAAACTCTGGTGTAAGGAAAAGAGATAGCTCTGGTGTTAGAGTGTGAGTTAAGAAAAGTGCGGCACCATCTAAATTAAGATCTGTATCCCAAAGAATATCGCTTGTATTCCAAATTGGATTTCCCTTCATTTTACCGATTTGCATTTTTGCATAACCAACTGGTTCGTATTCAATGTAACCATAATCAAGCATTAGCGGAGCTTTGCTGAAAGTATTTTGAAGTGTCCAGTTTGTTGAACGAGGCTCCCCATCACTAACATCGCTGCCTATAGCTGTACCTAAAGTTTTATTTATCCCAGTTGCCAAACCAAACCCTACCTTAACACCATCGGTAACTCTGGTATCAATGCCTAATCTTGCTCTTATCCTTGCCCTTGTGCGTGCCGCTGTATTAACTGCCCAATCGGTTTGAACTCTTGTTCTGAAATCACCCTTAAAGGACATATTTTGTATCCATTGAGGAAGTGTTTCCGATGTTCCGGCCGCTATAAGAGATCTTTCATCCTGATTAGTTTCTGTAATTATCTGCTGAGCATCACCTGGTGTTAATAAATTCAGATCAACCATTTTATTTACAAGCATATCAACCTGTGAACTAAAAGCATTTGTACAAAAAAGAACTGCCAAAACTAACACTGCTAATACTTTACGCATTACAACCTCCTATATCGCGTTCCGCCTTCGGCGGAACTTATCCCGCCGTTGGCGGGGTTGGTTTGGCTTTAGTTAAATCGCCAAACCGCTCTACAAGGGAAAACCTAAGGTTTTCCCATTTCATCGTCGCTCGTAAAACTCGCTGAACCCTTTCCTAAATTGTAAAAGAACATTGAATTTATTTGATCAGCTATCAACAACAAAAAATCAAATCACCTCCTGTGTAAAATTATAATGCCATCTTTCTGGCGAAATTATAACAGAACACAATTAAGAGGTGATAAATAAATTGTTAATTTTGTGTTAAGAGGGTTTAACCTGGATTGTAAGACGATATACTAAACAAGTGGAAGGTAAACTTTAAAGGTTGAACCAACACCAGGCTCGCTTAAAACTTCAAGCTTGCCATTATGCAGATGAACAATATGTTTTACTATTGAAAGGCCCAAACCGGTGCCACCAAGTTTTTTTGAACGCGATTTATCTACCACATAAAACCGCTCAAATATTTTATTTATACTTTCTTTTGGTATGCCTATACCTGTGTCTTTCACGCTCAATACTACATACCCATTGTCGCGTTGAATACTAACACTTATCTTACCTGATTCGCTATACTTTACTGCGTTATCCAACAAATTCACAATTACTTGTTCAACTTTAAGCTGGTCGGCAAGAAGCTCATACACATTAGAACTATCAAACTCAATTTTAATTCCCTTCTGCTCTGCTTTAGACAGAAATATTTCAATTTCATTTGCGACAAGTTTTGTTAAATCAAACTTTTCTTTTTCAAGTTCAGTTGTCTTTTCTTCAAGTTTAGAAAGCAACAACAGGTCTTTTACAATATAAATAAGTCGCTCGCTATTCTTTTGAACTATTGGCAAATACTCGGTAGTGTTTTCTTCCTGCATTGTCTCAACAAAACCTTTAATGGCTGTAAGTGGTGTCATAAGTTCATGCGATACATTTGCAACAAACTCTTTCTTTATTTTTTCAATGTTTCTTGACTGAGTAACATCAAACAATACAAGCATCACCTCACTTCCCGCCTTAACAAGGGAAACTGTTGGTGCATAGATTAGCCCGTTGCGCGCTACATCTGGCAATTTATGAAACACATTGTCAGAAAGCGAAGAAATACCAGTAAAATCAGATAAAGTAAGTACCTCCCAAAGGTGTTTACCATTTAAATTTTCCAAACTAACAATCTCTGCAAATTTTCGGTTAAATATTATTATTTTTTGATTTTTATCAAATACAACTATTCCCTCTTCAAGTGAAGAGAGAATTCTATTCATAAGTTCTCTACTTTCAGAAAGCTCAGAAAATAAACCTTTGATTTTCTCACCCATAGAATTAAAATTATCCGCAAGATTTTTAACTTCACCTTGTGTTTTAATATAAACTCTTGCTGAAAAATCGCCCGTGGCTATCTTACTAGCGGCAGCACCAATTTGAGAAAGTGGCCCTGCTATTTTTTTTGAAAGTATATACGCTAATAACAAGGAAAGTAATAAAGTAACCAACGCTACATTTAAAATTTTATCCCATATTTCAAGCTGAAAGCCCTTAATAGCAGAAACCGGCACACTTAACCGTAGAACAGCCACACTATTTAAAACACCTTGATCTTTAACTGGTACTGCAACATAAAACATCTGTTTCTTTTCAGTTTGGCTAAACCGCGTTGCTTTTCCTATGCGCCCATCTAAGGCATCACTTATTTCCGGCCTGAATTTATGGTTATCCATTGTTGAGATATCATTTTCAGAATCTGAAAGAACATTGCCCTGCAAGTTAACAACTGTAACTCTTGCATTAATAGCCTTCGCAGCTTTTGCAACATATAAGTTCAAAGCATTTTTGTTATCAATAAATTTCAAAACTTCTGGGGTAAGAAGGGCTGAGTTTTTTTCAAGCGTGTCGGAGAGGAGAGAATAGTGCTGTTTCTTAACAGTTTCAAAAGAAACAAAAAGCAACACAACACAAAGAAGTGTTGTTATAATAAAAAAACTAAAAAAAAGTTTTGCAAATAAACTTTTCATTCTTCTAATTTATAACCTATGCTTCTTATATTTTTTATGAACTTTCCTGCCTTGCCAAGCTTTTCACGCAGATTTTTTATGTGTACATCTACCGTACGATCTAACACAGCTTTTTCTCCCCATAGATGATCAAGAATATTCTCCCTTGAGAAAACAAAACCAATTTTTGACGCAAATAGCTCCAAAAGTTTAAACTCAGTAGTTGTAAGCTCTACCTGCCTGCCATCTACAAAAGCTTTAAACCGTTCAAAATCAAGCTTTAATATTCCACCTATTAAAATCTCTTTTGACACACTCTTTCGTTCATTGCGCCTTAATACCGCCTTTACCCTTGCAACCAACTCTTTTGGCGAAAACGGCTTTGTAACATAATCGTCGGCACCAAACTCAAGACCAAGTATTTTATCGGTTTCATCGGCTTTTGCGGTAAGCATAATAATTGGAATTAAATCATAGCGCGAATCTTTTTTTAAATTTCTACAAATCTCAAAACCGTCCATATCAGGCAACATAATATCTAAAATAACCAATTCTGGTTTTTGCTTGGCAATAAACTTAAAAAACTTAGCGCCATCAGCAAAAACCTTTGGCTCAAAACCACTTTTTCTTAAATTTATAGCTACAAGCTCTAAAATATCTTCTTCGTCATCTACTATTGCAATAAGCTTTGACATTTTTCCTCTTAAAGTAAAATTATCTACTCGTTGAAAATCAATGTAACTTGTTAACTAAATTTTTAAAAATCTGCCCACGATGTTCAAAATTTTTAAATTGATCAAAGGAAGCGCAAGCAGGAGAGAGTAAAACCACATCATTGTTTATGGCATGTTTATTAGCGTAAGTTATTGCGTTTTTGAGTGTTTTGCAATCAATTATTTGAACAACTCCAGCGAAAGCTTTTTTTATAATTAAAGAAGCTTCTCCAATTAACAGAATTCCTTTAACCTTTCGTTTAACTAATGAAAAAATCGGCTTATATGGCGCGCCTTTGTCACGGCCGCCAAGTATAAGCCAAATAGGCCTGTTATATGCTTCAAGTGCTACCCTTGTTGAGTCAACATTTGTACCTTTAGAATCATTTACATAGTCAACACCATTTACCCTTTTAACAAATTCAATTCTATGCTCAACACCCTTAAAATTTTTTACAACTTTTGCAACGGCAAGCGGATTTAATCCTGCGCAAATAGCAATTGCAACTGCAGCCATAGCGTTCTCAATGTTATGCAGACCTGGTATTTTTATGTCTGTCTTAAAAGAAAAATTTACCTTTCCAATTTTAATATGTATGAAGCCATCGGCAAACCAAACACCTTTTTTCAAAGCTCTTTTAGAGCTAAAAAACACAATTTTAGAAATACATTTTTTTGAAAGCACTCTGCAGTGTTTATCTTCAAAATTTAAAATGCAGTAATCTTTGGGCTTTTGGTTTAAAAAAATGTTACTTTTGGCCAGAATATAATTTTGCATATTACCGTGGTGTTCGCAATGGTCAGGAGTTATGTTTAATATGGCACAAATGTTTGGGCGAAACGAGGAAGAGTCCTGTAATTGATAGCTTGAAAGTTCAAGTACAAGGTTAGTTTTTGAATCTACATTATTTACCACTGAAGAAAGCGGCTTGCCAATATTGCCTGCGACAATTGTTTTACCTGTACATTTTTTAAATATCTCGCCGGTAAGCACGGTGGTGGTTGTTTTTCCATTAGTACCGGTTATAGCAACAACTTTTTTAGGTTTAATAAAACTAAGCGCAAAATCAATTTCACTTTTAAGAGGTATTTTCCTCTTATTTACTTTTTTTATAATAGGCAAATCTGCATGTAGGCCAGGGCTTTTAATAACTATGTCAGCATTTAGAACCTTATCGGTATGGCCTTCTATTTCAAAAGGAATATTTTTATTTAATTCTTTTCTATTCTGGCCAGACCTTGAGTCGCTAACAAAAACTTTAGCGCCAAGAGTGTACGCAAGGTTTGCGAAAGATACGCCAGTCAGCCCCATACCTAAAACAGAGATTTTTTTGTCTTTTAATATTTTTTTCATCTTATTTTTAATGACACAAAAGACAACAATGCAAGTATGATGCCAATAATCCAAAACCGCACAGTAACTTTATTTTCGGCAAGGCCGCCAAGCTCAAAGTGATGGTGTAATGGCGACATTCTAAAAACACGCCTTTTAAAATGCCTGAACGAAAAAACCTGAATCATAACAGACAATGCTTCTGCAACAAAAACACCACCCAATACAACTAATATAAGTTCCTGTTTTATAAATATCGCAACAAGCCCCAAAATTCCGCCAAGGAACAAACTGCCTGTATCACCCATAAAAACATCGGCAGGGTAAGCATTAAACCATAAAAATCCAAGGCACGAGCCTATCATAGCCCCCAAAAGCACACTTAATTCACCCGCTCCGACAACATGAACAACCTTGAGATATTTGGCTATTTCAATATGGCCTGCAAAATAGGCGAAAAAAGCTAAAGCAATTGCCGCAATTAATAAATTCCCTACCGCAAGACCGTCTAAGCCATCTGTAAGGTTAACAGCATTTGAACTGCCAACAATTATCAAAAACACAAACAACATATAACCATATGACAAATTTACAAACATACTTTTAATGTATGGTATGTTTACACTTGAAACAAAATTTGAGTTTGATGGTAAAAACCATAAATAAGCGGCAACACCAACAGCAAAAAGGGCCTGCCAAAATAATTTTGTTTTGGCGGAGATACCTTTTGGATTCTTTTTTATAAGCTTTGTGTAATCATCAAGAAAACCCAAAAAACCAAGCCAAAGCATACCAGCAAGGCACAAGAGAATAAACCTATTATCTAAACGAGCCCATAAAAGCGTTGAACCAACAAGTGATACTAATATTAGCAATCCACCCATAGTTGGCGTTCCTGATTTTCCTAAATGTGTTTTTGGGCCATCCTGCCTTATATGCTGGCCTATTTCTTTCTTTTTTAAATAAGAAATAAACCATGGACCCACAAGAAAACTTATAAGCAGACTTGTAAGTATTGCCGCACCACTTCTAAAAGTAATGTATTGAAATATATTTAACGGCGAAAAAAATATTTTTAAAGGATAAAGTAGATGATAAAGCATTTAGTTATTCCCTCTCTTTAATAAATTCAATTGCTTTCTCTAAACGCATTGCGCGAGAAGCTTTTAAAAAAATTGTTTTGTTTTTTATTTCTAGCGAATTTAAAGCTTCGCATAAAGCAGTTACATTTTTAAAATAACCTGCATTTTCAAAATTGTATGATTTGTAAGCAAACCGCATAAGTTCACCAACAAATAACACCTTTTCAAATTTTTTGCCACGCAAATATAAACCAAATTTTTCATGCTCGCTTTGAGCATCCGCGCCAAGTTCAAGCATATCTCCGAGCACCAAAACTATATTTTTACTATCAAAAGAACTTAATAACGCATCAATCGATGCAAGCATAGATGTTGGGTTTGCATTATAGGCATCGTTAATAACCGTTGTGTTTAACGAATGAATTTTTGAAATATTAGAACGCAACGGAGATGTTTTAAATTCACTTAAACCAACCGCTATTTCATCTAAGCTAAAACCAAAGGCGCTTGCGCCAGCACCCGCCGCAAGAGCATTATAAACATTATGTTTACCAAATGTATTTAGCATAACATCTTTTGTTTTTCCAAATACATTTATGTTAAATTTTATATTTTCACCTAAAGATACAATATCTGAGGCAGTTATATCGGCATTGTTATTTATGCCAAAGGTTAAATAATCTACTTTGCTTGTTTTTGCCTCACGCAACAACAACTCATCATCCGCGTTTACAACAGCTAAACCATCTTGCCCTAATGAAGTAAATATTGAACATTTTTCTTTCAAAATTGCATTTTTTGAGCCAAAACCCTCTAAATGCGCAAGCCCTACATTTGTTATTATGGCAACTTGTGGGGCAACAATATCTGAAAGAATTTTTATTTCACCAGGGTAAGATGCACCCAACTCAAGCACACAAAAATCGTAGGAACTATTTAGCCCAAAAACTGTAAGTGGCAAACCAATTTGATTATTAAAATTCCCTTGAGTTTTTAATACTTTAGAACTTGTTTGCAATATTGAAGCGAGCATTTCTTTAGTTGTGGTTTTGCCGCAAGACCCTGTTATCGCCGCCACATTTACACTAAATTTTTTTCTGTAATAATGCGCAAGTGCTCCAAGCGCCGTAGTTGTATTTTCTACAACAATTACAGGTTTATTATTAAGTATATTAGCTAAGTTTTTTACTTTATTTTTCTTGACAACAACCGCTTTGGCTCCAACATTAAAAGCATCTTGTATAAAATCATGACCGTCAAAATTATTCCCGGAAATTGCAAAAAAACAACTGTCTTCAATACTTACCCTTGTATCAATAGAGACACTTGTGACGGAAAAATTTCTATCACCAATAAAATCAGAACTCCCACGCAGTGCACCTATAAGCTCAGAAAAAGATAATTTTTCCATTATTTAATTACTCTTGCTTGTTTTTATGGCAATCTTTGGAATGTATTACTGAACTGAACCCAAATTTTACAATAGGGTTTGGAATTCGTCAAAAGATATGGGATATTTTTTTCTGCAAAAACCTTGCAAATGGAATAACCATTCGCTGCAATTTTTGCATCAAAACTACATCCATCTCTTTCGACTCGGTTCTCAAACCTATTGCAAAGTTCGGATTGAAGGGATTTTACAAACTTTTGCCCGTTTTGCGCAAACTTTCTAAACCTAACTTTGCAACTTCAAAATCACTAAAATGAATTTTATTATTGCCAACTATCTGATAGGTTTCATGCCCTTTGCCCGCAAGTAAAACAACATCACCACTTGCAGCCATTGATAATGCCTCTAAAATTGCATCTTTTCTATCAAGCACAACCTTATAATTTTCTCTCTTTGTTCTTTTTATGCCAACCTCAATATCAAGGGCGATATTGCGCGGGTCTTCACTTCTTGGGTTATCCGATGTAACAATTACATAGTCACTAAGTTCTGTTGCAACGGCTCCCATTATTGGCCTTTTAGTTCTATCCCTGTCACCACCACAACCAAAAACAGTTATAAGTTTACCGCTTGTTAATGGTTTTAACGATGTTAAAACATTCTTTAAGGCATCATCGGTATGGGCATAATCTACCACAACATTAAATGCCTGGCCGAGATCCACTTTTTCCAACCTTCCCGGGACAGAATTTAAACCCTCTAAGCCGCGCTTAACATTTTCAATAGATATTCCATTGTATAATGCAGAAGCCGCAGCTGCTAAAGCATTATAAATATTGTGCTCGCCTATAAAATTTAAAATAACCGGTAATGTTCCAAAATCGCTTTTAAGCAAAAATGATGCATGTTTAGCACTTTTAATTATTTCCTGAGCACTAACTAAGGCGTTATTTTTTATGCCATAGGTAACTTTTTGCGCACTGGGATCAACAACATCTAACATTTTTTTGCCATATGGGTCATCTATATTAATAACAGCAATCTTTTTTTTGTTTTTTCTTTTTTGCACAAGACCTGAAAATAGTTTGGCCTTTGCGTAAAAATAATCATCCATTGTTTTATGAAAATCTAAATGATCGCGCGTAAGGTTTGTAAAAATAGCTGTATCAAACTCTATTCCATTAACTCTGCCAAGAGATAATGCGTGAGAAGATACTTCAATTACAGCGGCAACCTGATGTTCACTAACCATTTTTGCAAGAATTTCATAAAGCTCTGCTGCTTGTGGCGTTGTATTTGGCGAATCGAATGTTTTTTTTGCGTATCGGTAATTCACAGTACCCACAACCCCTGTGGATAAGTCAGAAACATTAAGGATAGATTCCAGAAAATAGGTAATTGTGGTTTTACCATTTGTTCCGGTAACTCCAAAAAGCAAAAGCTGGCTATCCGGGTAGTTATAAAATTTTGCGGCAACCTCAGAAATTACTTCTGATGGCTCAGCTAAAAAAAGTGCGCATGACAAATCGTGTAAGTATTGCGCGCTTACAACAACACAGGCACCAGAATTAATTGCCTGATCAATGTAATTGTTCCCATCAACATGCATACCTTTGATAGCAAAAAAAATAAAACCGTCTTTAACTTTTCGTGAGTCAACTGCAATGCCTTTAACATCAACATCGCCATTGCCATACAAAATACCGTTAGAGCCGGAAAGCAAATCTTTTAGTTTCACTTTATTCCTTTTTAGAAGCAAGGTCTACAACATCGTCGGGATCTATGCGCATATGTCGCACGGCACGGCTTGCCACATTGCAAAAAACAGGAGCGGCAATTGAAGAACCCCAATAATCTCCTTTTGGCTCATCTAAAATTACAAGTATTGTAAACCTTGGATTTGATAGAGGAATTACCCCACAAAATGAAGCAACATACTTGCTTGTTGAATATTTATTTGTTAATTGATCATATTTTTGGGCTGTACCTGTTTTACCACCAACCGAATAACCCAAAACCTTTGCGGCTTTGCCAGTACCATTTTCAACAACTTTTTTTAATATATCCTTTAAATCGTCTGAAACTTCTTTTGGGATAACATTTCTTACAAAGTTATTTTCATTGTCTTGAACTATTGTTCCATCGGCAAATTTAATTTGCTTAATAATTTGGGGCGCAAAAAGCATACCACCATTAACTATGCAAGAGTAAGCACTTAGTATTTGTATAGGAGTAACACTTATACCTTGCCCAAAAGAAATGTTTGGAAGAGAAAGACCTGTCCATTTTTCTGGTGGAGCAAGTATTCCCTTAGCTTCTCCTGAAATATTTATACCGGTTTTACAATAAAATCCAAACTCACGGATAGTGTTGTATAAATTATTTTTTCCAATTTTCTGTCCAATTTTTGCTGCACCAATATTAGATGAGTATTCTATTACCTCATCAAATGTTAGTACACCTCTTTTTTCGTGGTCCCTAATTTTCTTACCATATAATTCATATACACCATTTTCACAATCAAACTTATCTGCGCGAGATACCGTTTTACTTTTAAGCGCTGCGGCGGCTGTTACAAGCTTAAATGTTGAACCTGGCTCATATGTATCGCAAACAACTGGATTCCTAAGGACACTTATATCTTCAACTGTGGCTGAAGGGTCAAAATTCGGCCTGCAAGCCATAGCAAGTATCTCTCCGTTTGAAGGATCTTGTATAATAACTAATCCCTTTTTTGCATTGGTTAAAATAAAAATTTTATCAATTTCTTGCTCAGCAATATACTGCAATTTTTTATCAATTGTAAGGTAAACATCGGCCCCAGCAAGTTTATCTTTATCAATTATTTTTTCAGGAAGAAGCCTGCCTCTTGCATCAACCATGTACTTGTTAACTAAATTGTTTCCACGCAAGTCACTGTCTTTGTTAAGTTCAACACCTTCAATGCCTGTTAAATCGTCTTTCCGAACTGTGCCTATAATATGACAAGCGGTGCGCCCTTCAGGGTAACTTCTATTAAAGTTTTCGTTAAAACCAATACCTTTAACGTTAAGTGACTTTACTTTTAATACAAATTCTTTATCTAAATTTTTTGCAATTGGAATATACCGCCTTTTTTCTTTTCCAATAAAAAAGCTTAGCTGCAAATCAACTCCAACACTTCTAAGGGCAGATATGACCTTTTTCAAATCGCCAGCATCAAGCGGGTCAATAAACATTTCATAACTTTTTGTAGTTAGCGCAAAAATGTTGCCATTTCTATCAAGAATTCTACCTCTTAAAGGCTTTTGTTCTTTGTTTTTTATAGTTTTTTCATTTACGCTGTTATCCAACCTTTCGTGATTCCAAACCTGTAATTGGAAAAGACGCGCAGCCAATAAAACAAAAAACAAAAAACAACATGCCATCACGAAAGTTGGCAACTTATGATTTAAATTATTATTATTTTTATTCAAGGAATATCACCTGGTTTTGCTCTGGTGGAACTAATTTTTTCTCTTTTGCCACTTTTTTTAGCATATCTAATGTAGAGTACTTTTTATTTTCAAATTGCAACTTCTCATTCTCGCAATCCAATCTTTCATCCTCAACTTGTAATTTTTTTAAGTTAATGGCAGAGCTTTTCTCTAAACTATCTTCCAAAACTAACAAGCCAGAATATAATATTGCGACAAGTACAATAAACACAAGTTTTCTTGGCATTGTTTAATTTAACCTTTTAGCAGCCCTAAGTTTTGCGCTTCTGCTTCTTGAGTTAGATGCCACTTCTGCTTCTTTTGGCACAACAATTTTTTTTGTAAGAACCTCATAAACTCCATTTAATTTTTCTTGCCTGAAATTATTTTTCACAATACGATCTTCAAGTGAGTGATAAGAAATAATTACAGCTTTTGCACCAGCTTTTAAGACATCAGGTAAGGATTTAAGCACAGATTCTAAGCTATCCAACTCACTATTTACAGCAATTCTTAATGCTTGAAAAACTTTGGTTGCCGGGTTTATATTGCCAAAACTTTTTTTTGCCTTTTGAACAATTAAAGCAAGTTCATTTGCAGTTTCAATAGGCGCTTGCAAGCGCTTTTGTACTATGTAGCGCGCAATTTTACGCGACTCCCTTTCCTCACCAAAGCGATAAAAAACTTCTGCAAGTTGCTCGCAAGAATATAAATTGACGATATCTTTTGCAGTAAGTTTAGAACGGTTGTCCATGCGCATATCCAAAGGACCCTGCATGAAACTAAAACCCCGTGACTTATCGTCAAATTGTCTTGAAGATACACCGAGATCAAGTAAAACACCATCTAATTTTAAAACTCCTATTTTGTTAATAAGCCCTTTTAATTGCCCAAAATTCCCACGAACAAACTCTATTCTACCAGTGAAACCTGCAGTTTTAATTTTTGCCTGCTCAAGTGCAGCTTCATCGCAATCTATACCGATAATTTTTAGCTTCGGATATTTATTTAGCAGATAAAAACTATGCCCAGCCCCACCAAGAGTGCAATCAGCATAAAGACCACTTGTATTAGTAAGCAGATACTCTTCCACCTCATTAAGCATAACAGGAATGTGGTAGTTTTCCACTTGCATTTAAGCGCCTTTTAGTTAGCTTTAGATTTCTAACTTATCGGACATTTCACTAAGAGAGGTTGAAGCTTTTAAGTAATAATCTTCCCAGAGTTTTTTATCCCAAATTTCAACTCGGTTGCCTACACCAACTATTGTTGTCTCTGTGCTAAAACCCGCATATTTCACCAGTGAGGCAGGAATTAATATGCGGCCTTGTGCGTCCGGAACTACTTCATATGCTCCGGAAAACAACGCTCGTTTAAATGCCCTTTCCTCTACTTTGCTTTGTAAAGACACTTTTTCAATTTTTTCTAAGACATTTTTCCAAGAGAGTAAGTCATAAAGAAAAAGACACTTATCAAGCCCTTGGGTAAGCACAAACTTCGCCTTTTTCCCTGTACGAAAAGCCGAGGGAATAAAAACCCTGTTTTTTGCGTCGATTAAATGCTGGTATTTACCAATATACATATATCACCATTATTTTACACAATCCACCACTTTGCACCACTACGGCAGAATTATATTACAACTTCTATAACTTGTCAATAGGCTATTTATTTAACAACAATTAAAAGGCAACAAAAAAGCGGTAGTTCTAAAATTTCAGAACCACCGCTTTCTATTTTGCATTATTTATATTGATATAAAAAAACTATTTTGAAAAAATCATTTGAAAAGCAACAACAAGCATTACAATACCAAAAACCTTTTTAAGAATTGCGCCATCGCTTAGCACTGCGAATTTTGCGCCTACTAAACCACCTATCACAAAACCGATGCAAATCAACACCGCAACCGGTATATTCACATACTCTTTATTATAGTAAGTTATTGCCGCAAGTATACCTATTGGAGCAACCATTGCCGCAAGAGTAGTGCCTTGCGCCATATGCTGACTCATTTTGAAGAAATACACCAGCACCGGTATCAATAGAACACCACCGCCGATGCCTATAAAACCGCTTAAACAACCAGCAACTAAACCTAAAACAACATACCCCATTAAAAGCAATTCTAAATCTCCCTTATAAAAAAATAACTGGAGCAACCTATACACCGAATTCTGTTATACGCTTTTAAGCGCATATCAGGGCCATTTCTCTGTCGTATAGATTGCTCTATACGATCAAGCGGCTTACCTGCAGGCGGTTAAACCTGCAAACTTTGCCTTGCATCCCGGTAAGGATTTAGCCGTTTCATACCTTAAGTTACCTCAAGGCCTTTACCGCACTAGGCGGCAATCTTTTGCTTTTCAGCAAAAGCCGTTACTGTTCGCACCTCTATCCCGCTATATGCGGGACGATGGGAATTGCCCACTACCGTTTATCCCGCCTATGGCGGGATTGAAGTTCGGACTTTCCTCTTTGCGAATAAATCGCAAAGCGACCCTGCAGTTGCCCCAGATAATATGAATACTGCAAAAATATTAATTTTACCTAAAACCCTGCGCCGTCAAGCGCTTGGTTTACAAGTTTGTCAGCTTCTTTGTTTTTTTCACGCGGGATGTGGCAAATATCAAATTTTTGAAATTTTACTGTATATGTTTTCGCTGTTTTGAATAGTTCTAAGAGAGTAGTGTCTTTTACGCGGTAAACACCTATCATCTGCTTGCAAATTAGTTCTGAATCTGTAAAAACCACTACCGCACAAGGCAAGTACTTTTTAGCAAGTTCTAAACCTCTTATCAGTGCAGTGTACTCGGCAATATTGTTGGTTGCCTTTCCAATATACTCTTTATGGCTCAAAATGGCTACTTTATCTCTATCACAAATGTAAACACCAATTCCAGCAGGACCTGGGTTTCCCCTTGCTCCACCATCCACAAAAATATTTAATATTTTCATTTTTTGTAAAGTATTCGAAAGCAGTTATCACACCGTACCAACGCTTGAGCTTTATGAACCTCATTGATTAATTGAGGTCTTAGGTTTATGTGACAACCGCCACAGTTTTCACCCTCAATGCAAGCAACGGCAACACCGCCTTTGCCAGAACGAATATATTCATACATTGAAAGTGTATTAGGCTCTACTTTTTGAGCTAAAATGGCTCTTTGCTGACATTTTTGCAACACATCATTTTTAAAAACATCAAGCTTTTTTGTGATATCAGTTATCTCTTGCTCAATATGCTTTTCTTTTTCTTTATATTTTTTTTCGTTTTCTTTAAGTTCTGCGCTTTTTTTCTCTGAGTCTTCCATAATTTGAAGTATCTCATCTTCTAATGCATATTTTTCTTTTTTTGCCTGTTCTATTTCTAAGATAAGAGCTTTGTAAGCATCGTTTGATTTAATGGAGTTTAACTCTCCAGAGTGTTTTTTTACCAAGCTCTCTTTTGTTTCTACATCTATTTCTTTTTCTTTGCGCTTAATTTGTAACTGTGTAAACGACAACTTTGTTGCCTCAAAATCTGCCTTAAACTGTAACATAAGCTCTTTTTTTTGAGTGATTTCCAATGGAATGCCACTTATTTGTGAATTTAGCACATCAATTGCATTGTCTTTCTCTTGCAGTTCAATAAGTAGTGTAATGTCGTCGGATAACATAAGTTCTCCAGTTATTATTGCAAAATGCGAGTTGAAAATGGGTAGTGCAGGGTTCGAACCTGCGACCTCTCGCGTGTGAGGCGAGCGCTCTTCCACTGAGCTAACCACCCGCATACCCTTTTGGATTATATAAAGTTTGCGTCTGAACGGTCAAGGAATTGTTTTAATCCGGGTTTAAGGGTAAACTAATAGATGAGAAAACTGGGCTCGGTAGGACTTGAACCTACGACCAATCGATTATGAGTCGATTGCTCTAACCAACTGAGCTACGAGCCCATTTTATGGATAGGCATTTTATTCTAAATTTTTAAAAAAATCAACTCAAGCGTTACAAATTTATTTACAATTCAAAATAAAACAAACTTATCTATGAAATTACAAGTGCTTTTAATCAATATACTCACGTAGTGGCTTACTTCTTGATGAGTGGCGCAACTTTCTAATTGCCTTTGCCTCTATTTGGCGCACCCTTTCCCTTGTTACTCCAAAAATTTTACCTACCTCTTCAAGTGTTCTTGGATATCCAACACCTATTCCATAACGCAGGCGAATTATATCAGCTTCGCGTGGAGTTAATGTATTTAATACTTTCTCAATTTCAAGCCTTAAACGGTACTCGCTCGTTTTTTGCATTGGGCTTGGACTATTGCGGTCCTCAATAAAATCCTCAAGCCGCGAATCTTCTTCTTCACCAATAGGTGTTGCAAGAGAGATTGGCTCCTGCATCATTTTTAGAACCTTACGAACTCTATCTGTAGAAAGCCGCAAATGTTTTGAGTACTCTTCAATGGTTGGCTCACGGCCTGATTCTTGCAAATAACGCTTTTTTATCTTTGTAAGCTTTGAAATTAACTCCTTCATATGAACAGGAATTCTTATTGTTCTTGACTGGTCTGCAATTGCTCTATTTATTGACTGACGAATCCACCATGTTGCGTAAGTGGAAAACTTAAAACCTCTTTTCCACTCAAACTTTTCAACCGCTTTGGAAAGACCAAGATTACCCTCTTGAATAAGATCAGAAAGCTCTAAATTACTTATGCCAACATGTTTTTTTGCTATTGAAACTACAAGGCGGAAGTTTGCCCTGATAAGTTTCGTTTTATCTTCATGTATTTTTTCCTCGAGATCTCTTATTTGTGTGTCTGTCGCTAAGAGTTCCTCCCTTGAGACCGGAACACCTTCCATGAGGCGGCCTGTTTTGGCAGCAGAACTTTCAAATGTCTCCGCAAGTGTAATTGAATTTGCAAGAATTCTACCAGTTTGTTTTTTAAATTGGCTCTCTTTAAGACGGCCAGCCTTTGCACTTTTAACAAGAGCATTAAACTTTGCCCATGGCATACGCAAATTCTTTTCAATTTTTGCAACTTCTTCTTCAGCCTCACGTAATTTTTGAGCGGTGGTTTTAATTTTATTTGTAAGGCGTTTTATTTTGTCTTGGTTAAGGTTTAAACCTATTATTGTATTTCTAATAATATCTTTTTGTTCTTTCAGCAACTTTTCAATCTTTGCACGTTCTTTATCTGATATTTTCTTTTTATCAAGGCGCGCGCTAAGCTTTGTGGCTTTTTTTTCTGCTTTGCTTATGCCTGAAACTGCTTTTTTCATCTTTTGGCGCATACGGCTTAGCTGGCCAACAGATTTTCTGCCGCGGGGCATAAGCTCTTTCGTTGTCATTTCCTGCTGAGTTATCAGGTTTTCCCAAGTGCGAATTTCCTTTAGAATCAACGGGGATTCCAGCACAACCATCTTAAGCAATTTTTCATTGTCATAAACACTGCGGGCAAGCTCTATCTCCGTTTTCCTGTCAAGCAGAGGAACTTTTGCCATTTCACTTAAATACATCTTTACCGGATTTGTTGTTTCGTCATCTTCATCGGCATTTATTATTGCAGCTTCTGTCGCCTCACCTGCTTTGCGCGCGGCTTCTTTGCGTTCGACAACAGATATGCCAAGGTTTTCAAGCGTTCCAAAAAAACTGTCAATTTGCTCGGGTGAAACAGCCTTACCGGGGAGATGATGATTAATTTCGTCATAGGTGAGATAGCCCTGTCCTCTGCCCATCTCAATAAGGTCTTTGAAAAGTTTTTCCTTATCTTGCATTAGTTCTCTCCGAACCCTTTAATTTTCTATTTAAAGCAAGGTACAATTCAATTTTCTTGTCATCTTTTGGAATTTTACCGCCAAGCATTAACTCAACTTCATTCTTAAGCAAATCTCTTGTGCCTTTTTCTGTTCTTTTTTTAAGATCGTTGCAAAGCGTTTCTAATAACTGTTTTGGATTATCATACACTTTCTGTTCCAAAACCAGGGATGCAAACCAAGAAACATCTTGCGCATCTAAACTGCCAATTATGTCCGTGCTTTTTGCCCCAGAGCCAAGTAGCTCAAAAATCTTCAGGCACCTTTTGTCTAAAAACAAATCAGATTGAAGCTTTGCAATATATTCAGGATTTAACACCAAAAACTGTAAAAGTTCTTCCTCAGCTGTTCTTATTATACTCGGTGTAACTTGTTTAACTTCTGCTTCAACTTTTGACCTGCTACCTGAAAACTTTTTAAATTTTAAAAATTCATTATTTATTGAATCTTCTTTGACACCAACTTTTTCCGAGAGAAGCTTTATCCATTCTGATTTTGCTACAGAGTTTTTTACCAAATCTACAAATGGCAAAACTTCTGATACAACCTTTGCTTTTTCATCTGGGGTATTTATGCCATATTTTTTTATGCTCTCTTGCACAACAAACTCAGAGGCATCAAGAGCTTCTTTAAGTATGGCCTCAAATTTTGCCAGCCCATGTTGCAAAATAAACTCATCGGGGTCTTTACCTTCTGGCATAAAAACTACCGAACATGCAACTTCATTTTCTATTAAAGGAGTTATGCCACGCAATGCCGCCTGTAAACCAGCATTATCGGAGTCAAAAAGCAGTGTTGCTTTGTCAGAATACCTTTTTAAAATTCTTGCCTGCTGCGAAGTAAAAGCAGTGCCAAGCGATGCCACAGTTCTTGCGCAACCCTCTTGGTGTGTTAAAACAACATCCATATATCCTTCGAGCACAATTGGATTTAAGTTTTGCCTTAAATCACTAAGTGCCTGATAAAGACCATATAACTGTTCAGATTTTGAGTAAAGCTGCGTTTCCGGAGTATTAAGATATTTAGGCTGACCAGCATCTAAAATTCTGCCGCCGAAAGCAACCACTTTACCCTGAGAGTTTAATATCGGGAAAACCACTCTGCCTGACATATACTCAAAGTATGTGCCACGTTCTGTTTTTACTGTTATGCCACATGCTACAAGATCTTCTTGAGTATAGCCTTTTTTCTTTGCTTGTATTTGAAGCTGATTTTTTGGAGCAAAACCAAGCTTAAACTTTTCTATTGTGGCTTTTTTTATACCTCTGCTTTTCAAATACTCTCTAGCTTTTTCCCCATCCTGTGATTCCAAAAGATACCTATTGTAAAAATTTGCTGCCTGCTCCAAAATACCTAGTAATTTCTGCCTTTGCGATGCTTTTGGGAAATTGCGCTCGTTCGTTTCTTCTATTGTTACATTTGCTTTTGACGCAAGTTTTTTTACTGCCTCATGCCATGGAATTTTATCCATGTGCATTACAAATGTGAAAACATCGCCACTTTCTCTGCATCCAAAACAGGTGTAAATACCCTTATCCGGACTTACTATAAACGATGGGGATTTCTCTTTGTGAAAAGGGCATAGTCCCTTCCAATTTCTACCGGCTTTTTTTATGGAAGGAAGATATTCGCGCACGACATCAACAATATCAAGGGATGTGCGAATTCTTTCAATAATTTCATTTGGGATTGCCATAAGTGTTTCAGCAATTAAACCTAGATTTTGCAATAGGATTTGGAATTCGTCGCAAGATATGGGACATTTTTATCCGCAAAACTCTTGCTAATGGAATTACCATTATCTGCAATTTTTGCGTCAAAAATGCCTCCATCTCTTTCGTCTCGGTTCTCAAACCTATTACAAAGTCTAGGTTAACTACGGCGGAACCTTTTAAAACCCGAGCATTCCACAGTTTCAATTTTACCGAATTTTTTTTCAACAGCGTCAAGCATTAAATTAATTCCAAGATTATCAGAAGAGATATGACCTGCTATCACCACATTTATATGATGTTTTTGGGCATTCTTATAATGATCTTCACTCATATGCATGCACACCATTGTGCCTACGCCGGCTTGCGAAAGCTTTTCAATTAGGTCTTTTGAACCTTCTGTGCCACCAGTCATATCTACAAATATTTTACCGGTGCGATTTTCCGGCAAACCATTTATAATTATTGGGCCAGCACCAATTGAATCGGCATATTTGTACTCTGAAATATCCAAAAGTAAATCAACAACCGCATCAAGATTTTTAGGTTTGCTTTCATCAAAGAGCTTCTGTAAGTAAGATACCACATGATTATCGGCAACGGTATGGGCAGACATAAAAGGAATGCCCAAAAGCAAAGCTGCATCAACAGCTCTTGTATGGTTTGCAGATAACACGCGCCTTGCAACTTCTTTTTCACGAGTGCTTGTAAGAGACTCAGAAACATTTAGAGGGACGCCAAACTTATTTAAAATATCCGCTTGCATACCAATAACCTGAGAAAAAGTTGCATAGGCTTTACCTTCAGGATGATGCGTAATTACAAGGTCAATTTTCCTACCAGCGGCATTTAGGGTATTGGCAAGCAGCATTTCAGATGTCTCAATATCTATACCAAAGAGTATTGTTTTAACCTCTTCGTTTCCACTTCCGTTTAATATTCTTGAATCGGCGTATGGATTTGTGAGCTTATCTGTATCAAAGCGCCCTTTTTCTTTGCCGGAAAGTTTCGCGTATTTCTCCGCATTATCAACAAGAAGTTCTCTTACGGCTTTTGGACCGCGTGGGTCCTGCGTTATGCCTTGAGAAATAATGAATTCAAAAAGCTCTTTAAATTTCATTTATAGAATCTCTTATTTTGCCCATCTATTCTCTTTTAACATTCTGCGGCGCATTTTGCGCTTTGCTTCTGCCTGCTTTTCTTTGCGCACAACGCTTGGAGCTTTATAAAACTCTCTTTTTTTAATCTCTTGCATTATGCCATTTCTTTCACATTCGCGCTTAAACCTTCTAATGGCTTCTTCAATTGATTCGCCTTCACGAACCCGTACATTAACCATCCTAGAAACACCACCTTTTTTTACAGTTTATTTAAATTATTATCCAGCAGGCCAAGAAAACTTTCTACCGCCAAGCAAATGAAAGTGAATATGCCACACACTCTGCCCTGCATTGCCGCCACAATTTGCAACCAGGCGATAACCATCTTTTGCGATATTTTCTTGTTGTGCAATTTTTGACGCGGCAAAAACCACTTTTCCCATAATTTCCGAGTCGGACTCTTCAAGTTTGTCCAAACTCACAATATGTTTTTTAGGTACAATAACTACATGAACCGGAGCTTCCGGCTTTGTATCTCTAAACGCAAAAACAAAACCGTCTTCGTAAACAATAGAAGACGGAATATGCCTTGCAATAATTTTGCAGAATAGGCAATCCATTTGAGCTTTTGTATTATAACAGAAGTTGGCTGTTAATAGCAAGTGGTATTTTACAAAACAAGCAATAATTTAAGCTATTTCTGCTGTTAAACCGCTAAACAACTTGCAACCACAATACCGTTTTGCTCACCTATAAGCACATTAAATGGGCCTTTTCCTTGCACAACAGGGCCGATATTTAACGCTTTTATGTAATTAGTTGTTAAAAAGTAATTATCTTCTTCAAAAACAGCAGGCAATACTTTGCCAACAAACCCTTGCCAGTACAACTCACTTAGTGTTTTTCCTACTTCCTTTAACTTCACATAGCGCTTTTTAGCAACTTCAACAGGAACACTATTAGAAAAACTTGTAGCAGCTGTGCCTGGCCGCTTTGAATATGTAAAAACATGTAATCGTGAGAATGCGACATTGTTAACAACATTTAGCGTTTGCTCAAAATTTTCTTGCGTTTCACCTGGAAAACCAACAATTACATCGCTTGTTATACTAACATCTGACAATTGAGCTCTTATTTCAACAATTTTATTGATAAACTCTTTTGAATTATAGCGCCTGTTCATTCTTTTTAAGATTGTATCTGAGCCCGATTGCAAAGGCAGATGAAAATGCTGGCAAAACCTATTAGTATTTTTTGCAATTATATTTAGCAACTGAGGGCTCACATCTGTTACCTCAAGAGACGAAAGACGCACTAAGAAATTGCCTGGAAGTTTTGATAAAGCATTTAAAAGTTTTTCAAGGCCTCCCGCGTACTTACCAAGGCGCACGCCTGATAACACAATTTCGGGATAGCCATTTTTTACCAAATCCGAAACCTCACTAAGCACACTTTCAATTGGTTTGCTTGTCAATTTTGAACGTACAAAAGGCACAATGCAGTAAGTGCAAAAGTTGTCGCATCCGTCTTGCACTTTAATAAATGCGCGGGTGTGGCCATCAAATGAAGTTATGTTTTTATTAAGCTCTTTTATTTGTGGAAAATATTCATCAAATAGTTTAACTTCTTTTGGGAAATTATGATTTTCTTTTGCTTTTTTCGCATAACAACCGGCTAAATAAATTTCTATATTTGGGTTTTCTTTAAATGTTTTGTTAATTAAACGCAGACACTCATTGTCGGCCGCAATTGTTACAGTACAGGAACTTATAACAAGAATATTTGCCTGATTAATATTTTGCACCAAATTATAGCCATCAGCTGTTAGAAATTCTCTTATCTGCTGAGCTTCGTACTGGCTTAGTTTGCAACCATAAGCACGAATAAATACTTTTTTATTATTTCCCATTATAGGCACCAAAGTGGTTTAATACTAAAGTTGAGGTGAGAAGTCCTGCAGTTTCCGAGCGAAGGATGTTTTTACCAAGTGTAACAGGAGTTATACCAAAGCTTTTTGCAATGTCAATTTCTTTGTGAGTAAATCCGCCTTCCGGCCCTATAAAAACATTTATACTAACCGGAGAGGAGTGTTCAATATTAGCAAGAACTAATTCTATACTATTACCCTCTTCGCTTTCCCATGGGATAATAGAAAAAACACCAGAGTTAATATTTGAAATGGCTTTTACAAAATCAATAGGGTCGGAAACTTCAATACCGTTGGCTTGCTTTGATTGCTTCTCTGCGGAGAGTGCTATTCTTTTCCATCGTTCAATTTTCGCTGTGCCAATATCTTTTAAAATTGATCTTTCACAAATTAACGGGTAAATTGAGCTAACACCTAACTCAACTGCTTTTTCAACAAGCCAGTCAAATTTATCGCCTTTTAGCACTGCCTGATAAAGTTTTAAATTAACTTTTCTTGCAGGTGCATTTTCACAAGAGATAATTTTACAGGTAATTTTTTCTGCGGAGATCTCTTGAATTTTCCCACTATATACCTTGCCGCTTCCATCAAACACCTGTATTTTATCACCTATTTGTTTACGCAAAACTCTTGCAAGATGGCCTGCTTCTGAACCATCAACAGTAAAATTAGTTGCGGATATATTTTCTGGCTTTACGAAGTAAAATGGCATATTATTTGATTTAAAATGACAACTTATTACTAAATTTAAGTGCGCTGCAATTATCTTCCAAAAACTTTTTTAAATGGGTTTGTGCCTTGTGTCTCTTGGGTTTCACCAAATGAACGGGCAAGTTCATGTAATGCATTTTTTTGCTTATCAGTTAATGTTTTTGGCACGCTAAGCATTATTTTTACAAGTAAATCTCCACGCCCCTTTCTGCCCAAATGAGGTACACCCTCTCCCCTTATGCGCATCGTTGTACCTGGCTGAGTGCTTGATGGAATTTTTATTTTAACACTGCCTTCAACTGTTTTTACATCTAATTCCGCGCCAAATACTGCCTGTGTGTAACTTATATTTAAGCTTGTTAATAAATCATCTTCATGCCTTTGAAAATTTGGATGCTGTTTTATGCGCACAACAACAAACAAATCACCTGCTGTGCCACCACCTTCAGGAAAATTACCAGCCCCAGTAACACGCAAAGACGTGCCATCATCAACACCTGTAGGAATGCGAACAGTTATTTTACTTGTTGAACGCGTTGTACCTGCACCGCCGCAAGATGGGCATGGGTTTTCTATTATGCTACCAGAGCCCTTACATTTTGGACATGCCTGACTAAATGAGAAAAACCCTTGAGAATAACGTACCTGACCTGAGCCCTTGCACTGCGTACATGTTTTTGCAGAAGTACCCTGCCTTGCCCCAGAACCAGAACAAGTTGAACAAACCTCACGACGAGGAATACTTATTGGTATCTCTCTGCCTTTTACAGCATCTTCAAGTGTTAATTCAAGTTCATACCTTAAATCTGCACCGCGCCTTGTACCACGAGACCTTCTTTGTCCGCCGCCTCTATTGGCACCACCAAAGATGTCACCAAACATATCGCCAAATATATCACCCACAGAAGAAAAATCGCCATAGTCTCCAAAACCCTGCCCTTGTGCCCCTTGCCCCTGATTGGCATTAAATGCATCTGGGCCAAACTGGTCATACTGTGCGCGTTTTTCCGAACTTGAAAGTACTTCATAGGCCTCGTTTATTTCTTTAAACTTATTTTCAGCAGATTTATCGCCAGGATTTTTATCGGGATGATATTTTATAGCAAGTTTACGATATGCCGCCTTTATTTCTTCAATTGAGGCGGCTTTTTGTACTCCAAGAATTTCGTAGTAGTCGTGTTTCATTTTGATCAAATGCCTTTATTTTATTATTTGTGAGCTAACTATAAACTGAAGGGCATTCCAATTAGAAACAACTGGAATACCCCTCAGGTTTTTTATTTTTTCTCTTCATCTACAACTTCTGCGTCAACAACTTTTTCATTTGATGTGTTTTGCCCTTGAGCTTGTTCCTGTGCGTTTTGATCCGCAGAACCCGCCTGAGCGCCCTGTTGAGATTGCTGTGCTTGTTTGTAAACTGCCTCAGCAAGTTTATGTGATGCAGCTGTTAAAGTATCTTTTGTTCTTTTGAGTAACTCAACATCGCTACCTTTTAGTGCTTCCTTTGCTTCGCTTAGAGCTCTTTCAATATTTAATCTTTCATCAGATGAAATTTTATCGCCGTTTTCTTTTAAAGCTTTTTCTGTTGCGTAAACCAAATTGTCGGTTTCATTTTTCACCTCAACAACTTCTTTTTGCTTAACATCGTCAGCGGCAAATTGCTCGGCTTGCTTTACAAACTTTTCAACCTCATCTTTTGAAAGTTTATTTGGCGCAGAAATTTTAATTGATTGTTCTTTTCCTGTGCCTTTATCTTTTGCCAATACATGTAATATACCGTTTGCATCAATATCAAAAGTAACCTCTATTTGTGGCACACCTCTTGGAGCTGGAGGAATACCATCAAGCATAAATTTGCCAAGGGAAACGTTGTCTTTTGCCATTGGGCGTTCACCCTGCAACACATGAACTTCTACCGATGGCTGATTGTCGGCCGCAGTGGAAAATACCTGAGAGCGCTTAACAGGCAAGGTTGTATTCCTTTCAATTATGGCTGTTCTTACACCACCAAGTGTTTCAAGGCCAAGTGTAAGTGGAGTAACATCTAATAGGAGAATATCTTTTACTTCGCCAGTTAGCACTGCTGCCTGTATAGCCGCACCGTGCGCCACGCACTCCATTGGGTCTATTCCTCTTTCTACTTTTTTGCCAACATAATCTTCAACAAATTTTTGAACAATTGGCATTCTGGTTGGTCCGCCGACAAGAATTATTTTTTCAATTGCAGAAAGTGCAAGTTTTGAATCACCAAGCGCCTGATCTACAGATGTTTTACACCTTTGCACAATCGGCCTTACTATGTTTTCAAGCGTTGCACGAGAGAACTTCATAGCTAAGTGTTTTGGCCCTGAAGCATCGGCAGTAATAAACGGCAGGTTTATATCAGTTTCAAGCACATTGGAAAGCTCAATTTTTGCTTTCTCTGCTGCTTCTTTAAAGCGCTGCATTGCCATTTTGTCTTTTCTTAAATCAATCCCATTTTCTTTTTTGAACTGCTCAGCAATATAGTCAATAAGTGCATTGTCCATATCGGTACCACCAAGCTGTGTATCACCTGAAGTTGAAAGCACTTCAAATGTGCCTTCAGCACCCATTTCCATAATTGTTACATCAAGGGTACCACCACCTAAGTCAAATACCAATATTTTCTGCTCTTTGCCGCCCTTATCAATGCCATAAGCAAGCGATGCCGCTGTTGGCTCATTAACAAGACGCACAACTTCAAGACCGGCAATGGAACCTGCATCTTTTGTCGCCTGTCGCTGATTGTCATTAAAGTAGGCAGGCACAGTTATAACAGCTTTTGTAACTGTTTCACCCAAAAACGCCTCGGCATCTCTTTTAATTTTTTGCAAAATAAATCCTGAAAGCTGTTGTGGTGTGTATTCTTTGCCGTGTATTGAGTACTTAAAATCGGTACCCATTTTTCTTTTAAACGCGGTAATTGTACCTTCTGGGTTTGTTACAGCCTGCCTTCTTGCCGGCTCGCCAATTAAAAGCTGGCCATCTTTTGTAAATGCTACATACGACGGGAATGCTTTACCGCCAAGAGTTGTTCCTTCAGCTGAAGGAACAATTGTCGCTTTACCACCTTCCATTACGGCGGCTGCCGAATTTGATGTACCTAAGTCAATACCAATAATTTTAGCCATTTAATTCTCCCCCTTCTATTTTTTTATTATTTTTAGCAACTTTAACTCTTGCGTGTTTAATTACTTTTTCGCCAATTTTGTAACCATCTTGCAAAACCTCAATAATACTCCCATCTTTTGCTTTATTATCTTCAATTTGTTCAACAGCATCATGCAAATTTAAATCAAACTGCCTGCCTAATGCATCAATTATTCTTACGCCCTCTGCTTTTAGCATTCTTTGAAACTCGCTATGTATAAGTTTTAATCCTGTTTTTATACTTTCTAAATCACTAGCTCCATCAACACTTTTACAAGCCTGCTCAATTACAAATAACAGGTCGAGTTGTTTAAGAAGAATATCTTCTTTGCCCCAGGCAATAAGTGCATGCTTTTCTTTTTCATTTCTTTTCCTAAAATTTTCAAACTCTGCCTTTAAGCGCAATAACTGATCACTTAGTTCGTTATTTTTTTTCTTTTCTTCACCTAATGCCTGGCTCAATATTTCCAACTCACCCACTTTTTCTTCTCTGGCGGTATTTAAAACCTCTTTTTGATTATCTATACAGGGACTATTATCGTCAGAATTATCGTTACAATCACAAGTTGAATTATCTTTTTGTTTTTCCAATTTACTCTCCCATCTTACCTAGCATTTTATTTACAATCTCTGTTACCGTGCCAACTATAGACATCATCTTAGCGTATTCCATTCTTTTTGGACCAACTATACCTAAAACACCAAGTGGTTTTTCTCCATCTTTATAAACAGCGCTTATCACACTAAAGTTTGCCAACTCCTTGCACTCAGTTTCTGCACCAATGAGCACATTTACACCATCTTTAAGAAAATCTTTCCCAACCGCTTGCGATAAAATTTTCTTTTCATCACCTATTTTTAACAAACATCGCATTGGCTCATAATCTCTAAACTCTGGAAGAGATAAAATATTTAAAGCACCATCAATATATAATTCCTCATCAAGATCAAAGATGTCCTTTCCTATGTTTTTTGCAAGCATTAAAACTTCTTTATGTTCCTGCTCGGCCTCTGCTATTTTATATGCAATATTCTTTTTTGCTTCGGCCATACTCATGCCGCACATTTTCTTATTAAGTAGTTTATTTACATATGCAATCTTTTCACGGTTAACAATCGAGTTAACAATGTGGTGCTTAACAATACCTGTGTCAGTTACCATTATAGCAAGCAATTGTGAATCTGAAATAGGTATTAACTCTATATGCTTTAAACAGTTAACTTCATTTTTTGGCGCAAGTACAAAACCATAATACTTAGAAAGCCCTGAAAGCACATGAGATGTTTGCATAAGCACATCTTGTAACTCTTTAACCTTGCCGTGGTACCCTTTTGTTATTCGTTCTTTTTCAGAAATTACAAGTTTTTGGAGCTCAAAGAGCGAGTCAACATACAATCGATAACCTTTATCTGTTGGAATACGCCCTGCGGAAGTATGCGGGTGGCTAAGATAACCTGCATTTTCAAGGTCAGCCATTATATTTCTTATTGTTGCAGGTGAGAGGTCAAAACCATGTTCTTCTATAAGTACTTTTGAACCGACAGGTTTTGCAGTTTTAATATACTGGTGAATTACGGCTTGCAAGACCTTTCTTTTTCTATCCTCTAAAGTTTTTGGAGCTATTTGACGCATAACTGATTTAGCACTCCCTTGTTTGAAGTGCCAATATTATAACACTGACCATTATTTTTGTCAAGTGGGTATTATTTCGACTCAGAAATTAAACGTTCTACGGTTTTGGAGAGCTTTTCCCAGCGGTCTTGTTTATAGAAGTTCTTTGCAAGGAAAAAATTAGGCGGGGCTTGATGAGGCTTCAGCGCTTCTTCTTTGGACATTATTTCATAAACATAAACATAGTTAAATGGGTTTGCAGAATATTGCGCCCAGTATTGTGGCACATCGTTTTTAATTGAAAATACTCCTTGTTGCAAGTTTTCAAAATCAGGGCAAAACATAGCCACTTCACGCACATATTTATTCCAAAACTTTGAGAACATTTCAAGTTCAGCTGGTTCAAAATTAGCCAAGTCAAAAGATGTAAGCCGCACCGACTCCGGCACACTTAATAAAATATAATTTATATTTATATTTTTATTTTTAAGTTTTGCGTAATAATCATCCTCATTTTTACTTTCGCTAAGCCAACTTATTAATGGGTAATTCCTTTGAAGGTCACTCATAATTACCCTGCGTTCTATATAAAATATTCTTTGCTCACCCATGATTGCGACAGTAGAATCTTTTGGAGTATGCTGGTTTATCCATTGCGCCATTGCGTAATATGGTGTTGGGTAACTTGGCCGCATTTTATTTAAATAATCGGCCTTCGTTTGATAGCCCAGAGATACCGCAAGACAGTTGTTTGAAAATTTTTGAATGTTCATAACAAGGAAAAGATTTTTAAACATCAACAACACAAGAAGTGTAAAAAGCAATACTTTGACATATTTATTTTTAGATATTAAAGCAACATAAGCTCCGCACAATAAACAAATAACAGGAACTGCCGTCATAAAATACCTAAAATACATATTTGTTGTTACACCCCAAACAAGCCAGTAAAATGCAATATATATAAAAATCTTGTATGTATGCTTGAAATTGCTTTTTATAAATAATGCCAGTGGTAAAAGCAACAGCAAAAGCGGACCAGGATATGCCTCTTCAAATTTCCCCATAGTTATTGCCCAAGGACCAGTAAAAACATTTAAAAATGATTTTAGTATTTTTTTAGGGCCAAAAAGATCTATCCCAATCGTTACAGAATCAATTGCCCTAGATGGCGATGAAGCTGGCCCTCCTAAATATTTTGTTAACCATGGGTGTATTGGGTTACCTGTATGAACATAACTGTATAACATCCATGGCATATAAACAGCAAAGAACACTCCCCAAAAAATGCCTAAAGATTTTACTAAATTAACTAAACCCCTTTTTTCAAATATAGCATCTGCCACAAGCACAAGCATTGCAGCTGCTGCTGCAAAAAGTGAGGTATGCTTCATACCAAACGCAATACCATAGTTAATTGCACATAAAATAAGCCATTTGCGATTTTGTGGATCTTTTAAAAAGCTAAAAAGAGCAAAAAAACCAAGTGTTTCAAAAAAAGCAATGGGCATTTCCATGCCAGAACGAAATGAAATAATACCTGTGTATGGAATTGTTAGAAATATCGCCGCACCTACAAAACCAGCACTTTTTGTAAAAAACTTTTTACCAGCAACATAAATAACCATGGCTGTTAATATTGAAAATAAATAATGCAAAACCTTACATGAGCGTTCGTCTCCAAACATTAAACCAAATGAATACAAAATATTTACATTTCCAGGAAAGAAACAGGATGTAACTATAGTTTCATCGGGCATTATTTTGTGATTTTGCAACCAGAAATTTGGTTTACCTATATGCACAATTAATGAATCGTAAAATGTTTCTGGAGCAAAAGAACCAATAAGCACAACCACGGCAAAAGCGAGTATTGGCAACAAAAGTATTTTTTCAAAACCAAGGGCAGGTGAGGTTTGGAATGCTTCTTTATTTTTAGATAATAAAATATCAAGCAAACCAAAAACATTAAACAACAAAATCATTGGGATAAATATCCAAGAATAGAAAAAGCCGCAGACACCAAAAAAATAAGCTACAAAGAAAATAGCCCCAAGACCAAGAGATATAGAAAATATAATTCTTTCTGAAAGCGAAGTGACAGCAATTTTAAAAACACTAAATATATGTTTTCCAATAGCATATGCCGCAAAAACAATAAAAATAGCCGATAGAAGATTCCACGCATTTTGCAATAGTACAATTATATTTTCTGGGCCAAATGGCTGGGTGAACTTTGAAAGGTCAAAATAGTAATTAACAACAGATGCAGGTATATTTGCAGTTTTAAAATAAGCACTTAAGAGAAACCATGCCCATACAACTAATGCCGTTATAATAATTAAAACTGGCACTCTGAAATTTTTGTTTTCAGCTATAGTTGGTTTTTGAATTATTGTTTTATTTTTCTTACCCATTTATTATCCTTTGAGCACATTCTTGTAGACCACAAGGATGCACCCAAATATGTTATTTACTTTTGGCCAATTTAAGACCCTTTCACTTGTTCTAATGTCCGCAAAATGGGCATAATACTCAAAAAGTGTTGCTAAAAACAAGGGATAAAGTCTTAAATATAGACGACAAGTAAAAACATTTGATACTCTTTTATTGAAACGGTTCAATAAAGGAGCATGAATGCAAAAAAA